>NZ_JBWBQS010000010.1:0-210561 GCF_056279125.1 Novosphingobium sp. Sphag1I
GAACATCGCCCAACCGGCGGTCGCGCCGATCTCGCCCATCATCGCGGCGACGAATTCGTCCTTCTTGGCCGCCAGAGCATCGGCCGCCTTTTGCAACACCGCGCGGCGCGCATTCGGGCCCATCGCGCCCCATGCAGGCTGGGCCGCCGCGGCGCGTGCCGCAATGCCCGCCATATCGCCTGCCTGCATCGCCACCGCCGAGGAGGCAACATCGCCCGTCATCGGGTTCAATCGTGTGAATTCCATCCGTTCAGCCTTTCAAAAGCATCCTGACATTCTGCTATTATTGATAGCAATATTATATCTCTTTGCGCGGCGCAAGCGTCCCCATATGCATTTTGATCGCAAGTTGGGTTGAGAGCCCCCCCCCTGTGACGCCCCATCCATAATTACACATATGGATCATATCATCACATTCTGAAACATCGGCATTTGGTATCTGGCCTGATGGCTGGGACATGGCCCCTTCCAACCGACTGTTTTTCATATGATATATTCAGGCATGACGGCGCCCGTCAATTTCTGGCAATATTTCGCAACAGGACTTGCCAAGCCCGACGCATAGCGTTAGGTTCATAATGCGCTCGATAAGTTCACATTGAGCAACGCATTAAGATATAAAACAGGGAAGGTTGTCACCATGGCTTCAAAGGCCCACCTTTGGCGGTGCTCATCTGCGTCTGCCGCGCTTTGCCTTGCATTGTTCTCGCCGCAATTGGCGCGGGCGCAAACCGCCCCCACCAATGCCGACATCATCGTCAGCGGCATTCGCCAAAGCCTTGCCAATGCGCTGAACACAAAGCGTAATTCGGATCAGGTGGTGGACGCCATTTCCGCCGAAGACGTGGGCAAATTCCCCGACAAGAACGTAGGCGAAGCCTTGCAACGCATCACCGGGGTCCAGATCCAGCGCGCAGGCGGCGAAGGGTCGGCGGTGTCCATTCGCGGGGTTGATCCGGGGCTGATCCGCGTTGAAATCAATGGGCAATCCACCCTGTCCACCGCCGCTGGGCCCGCCGCCGGTTCGGCCACCAATCCGGCGGTCGAATTCCGCGACATCCCGGCCGAATTCATCAGCCGTCTGGAAGTCGTCAAATCGGCCAGCGCCGACATGACCGAGGGCGGCCTTGGCGGTACGGTGCGCATCATAACCCGCCGCCCATTTGACACGAAAAAGCCCTATTTGGCCGGTTCGGTTCAGGGGGTTTACGGCACGCTGGGCAATCGCACCGATCCCAAGGCGGCGCTGATCGGCAGCCGCCTGTTTGCCAATGATACGCTGGGCGTGCTGCTCTCGGCCACCTATGAAAAGCGCAGCCTGTGGTATGATCAGGCCAAGACCACCGGTTGGCGCCAGATCCGTCAGGTGGGCGCGACGGCGGCGCAATGCAGCCAGACCGTGCAAACCGGATGTGTGGACCGCAATGGCGATGGCATGGGCGATTTCTATCCCGACATTCCGCGCTATGCCATGTATCGCGAGCGCACCGAACGCTATGCCTTTAACGGCATTGTCGAATGGCGGCCCAGCGACAAATTCCGCCTGTTCTTCGACAATACCTATACGCGCGGCCTGCAAACGCTCAATTCCCAGCTGATGCAGATCAACACGTTTTCGGCCCTGACGCCGGCTTTGACGCTTGGGAATGACACCAGTGTCAACGCGGGCAACGCGGCCAGCTATGTCCAGTTTCAGCAAACGGCGGTGGCCAATCCGAACAGCACAAACGCGCTGGGCGTATCCTATCGCAACATCAACGGCACCATTGACCGCCAAACCTATACCGGCACGCTGGGGTCGGAATGGAAGGTCAGCCCCAAGCTGACCCTGCGTGCGCGGGGCGGCTATTCATGGGCGCGTGCCTATAATGATGAAATCGACGTGGTGGGCACGCAATATGGCCTGACCTCGGTCACGGTGGATTATCGCAATGCGGCGGGCGCGCCCAACATCGGTCTGTCCACCGATCCGACCAATCCGGCGGGCATCAACTATCTGCAAATTCAGCACAAACCGCGCAAGAACATCCAGACCGAGCGCAATTTCCAATTCGACGCCGATTATGAGGTCGGCGGCTTCCTCAAACTGATCAAGGTCGGCATTCAGCGCCGCGTGACCAATTTGAACTCGATCTATCACGACGGCACCGTCACCTATGAAGGGTACAGCACCGTTGCCGGACAGGGCAATATCAAGACGCGCACATGGGCAACGGGTACGGCGGTCGATGCCATCACCTCCTCGTCCACCAATGCCGCGATCCTGTCACAGATCCAGTCCTATGCGAAATATGCCGATCTTGGCGATCATAACTTCTTTGCAACCGGCAATATCGGAACGACCAATATTCAACGCTGGTTGAACATGAATATGGCCATCGCCAATGCGGCGGGCATCCCGTCGGCCTATGGCACCAGCAACTGGTCGCCGGGCGACACGTATGATGTCACGCAAAAGAACCTGGCGGGCTACATCTCGACCAAGTGGGGGTTCACCCCGTTTGACCGCGCACTGGCCGTGGTGGTGGGCGCGCGCGTGATCAAGATGGACACGATCGCATCGGGCTATAACATCAACACAACGGCGGGCACTTTCGCCCCCGTCACCTTTACCGGCAGCCGCACCTTTGTCCTGCCCAGCGCCAACCTGCGCTATGAACTGATCCCCAACAAGCTGATCCTGCGCGCCACGGCGACCTCGGTGGCCGCGGCGCCCGATCTGTCCAAGATCGCGCCTTCGATGTCACTCAACACCGTGGCTTTGACCGGATCGCGGGGCAATCCCAACCTCAAACCCTATACGGCCCAGCAATATGACCTTGGGCTGGAATGGTACATCTCGCGGGTGAATTATCTGTCGGCCACTTTCTGGCGCAAGGATATTCAGGGCTTCCCCTATCGCGCGGCCAGCACGGAAAATTTCAGCGGCACCGATTTCACCATCTCGACCTATTACAACAGCGCCGCCCCGGTCCAGATCAACGGGTTTGAAGCGGGCCTTGTCTATGGCTTCGACTTCCTGCCCGGCCCGCTGAAAAACATGGGGCTTCAGGCCAATTACACCTATGCCAAGGACAAGGGCTTTTCGACGCTGGGCTATTACAGCGGTCAGGCACTGGGCTTTCCCGGCCTGTCGCGGCACAGCTATAATATCTCGACATTCTATGACGATGGAAAGCTGAACGCGCGCATCTCGTACAACTGGCGCTCGCGCTATAATATCGGGCCGGAACGCGACAATCTCAACGCCTTTGGCCAACCCTATGGCCAGTGGGACGCCTCGCTCAGCTATAAGATCGGCGATCACTTCACCGCCTTTGTCGATCTGGTCAACATCACCAATGCTCAACGCAAAGAGGATGAGGAAAGCACCTATCGCGTGTCGACCGTCGAAACCTTTGGCCGCCGGGTCTATTTCGGCATCCGGGCCAAGATGTAAGCCGGACGGGCGGCGCGTGAGCCTTCCTCTCCTGCTCTGCGCCGCTCTTTGCCTGTGCGGCGGGATGGCAACGCCCCGTCCCGCCGACTGGCGCCCCGAGGCCGAAGGTCCGGCCCGCATCACCAACGTCAAAGGCCGGATCGAGATTGACACGGCCAAGGGCCTGACCCTGTGGTATCGCCGCCGCCTGACCGGGCCCGTCCGCATCAGTTTTGACGCCATGCCCATCGCGCATGGCGGCCCAAACGATACGGTCAGCGACCTCAACGCCTTCTGGATGGCGCGGGAGGCCGATGGCGCCGATCCTGCACCGCGTTCGGGCCGGTTTGAAGATTATGACACGCTGCAAACCTATTATGTTGGCATAGGCGGCAATCGCAACACGACCACGCGCCTGCGCCGATACATCGCGACGCCGGGGGTCAGACCGCTCCTGCCTGAACATGATCGGGGCGATGCGCCCTTGATCCCCAACCAATGGACGCATGTCACGCTGATCGCCGATGGTTCGACCGTGGCGGTGGATCGCGATGGCGCGCGCCTTTTCACCCTTTTCGACCCCGCCCCCTATACATCCGGCTGGTTTGGCCTGCGCTCCACTTGGAGCCACTGGGCCTTTCGCCGCATTCGCATAAAGGCCAAATCATGAGTACCCGCCGAGAAGCGCTCAAACTTGCCAGCCTGATCCCCGCCGCCGCCCTTGCCCCCCGTATCGGTCAGGCTGCCCCCGCGCCAACCCCCGCCCCGGCGCGTTGGCTGGAGGGCCGCCCCGCGATGGACCTTGGCCACAGTTTCGGCGTGGCATGGCCACGCGGCGCGGTATCGCGGCGTTCGGGCTTTTCGCTGGCGGCGCATGGATCGCCCATCCCGGCGCAAAGCTGGCCCACGGCCTACTGGCCCGACGGTTCGGTCAAATGGACCGCCCACGCCCTGCCCGCCGGTTTGGGCGAGGCCGTGCCAGATGACATCACCGTTACACCCGGCACGCCCGGTCCTGCGCCATCAGACCCGATCCGTGTGGAACAGACGCCCGATGGCCTTCGTCTTACCTGCGCCGGGGTGACATGGGATTTTGCCAAATCAGGCAATGCCGTAATCCGCAGCGCCGCCATCGGCGGGCGTACCGTCATGGGGCCGGTGTCTCTGGTCGGCCAGATGGGCGCTGCCTTTGCCGAGACGGTCACGCGCCTCACCCTTGAGCAAAGCGGCCCGGTGCGCGCCATCGTCAAGATTGAGGGCGTGCACCGACAGGGGCAAGAGGCCGCCCTGCCCTTCACCTTGCGCTTTTACGCCTATGCCGGGGCGCGGCATCTGCGCATCGTTCACAGCTTTATCTATGACGGCGACCCGGCGCGCGATGCGATTGCCGCGCTTGGGGTTTCGGTGGCCGTGCCGATGCGCGATGCGCCCCATGACCGCCACATCCGCATGGCCAGCGATGGCCCTCTGTTTGCCGAGGCCGTCCGCCCGTTGACCGGCCTGCGCCGCGATCCGGGCGCCGCCTTTCGCCACGCACAGGTCGAGGGCCGCGCCACGCCGCCCATCGCGCAAATGGCGGCGGTTGTGCGCGATAAATTGCAATACATCCCCACATGGTCCGACTTCTGGTTGGAGCAGCCCAACGCCGATGGGTTCCGCATCGAAAAGCGCACGCAGGCCGATATGGCATGGGTGGCCTCGGCCTCTGGCCATCGCGCGCCGGGCCTTGCCTATGTCGGCGGCCCCAGCGGCGGCGCAGCCATCGCCCAGCGCTGGTTCTGGCAGACCTGTCCCAGCGCCCTGTCGGTGCGCGATGCGGCCTCGGACACCGCGCACCTGACGGCATGGCTGTGGAGCCCGCGCGCCGAACCGATGGACCTGCGCCCATGGCGCGGGGTCAACGGGATGGAAGGTTATGACGCGCAAAACGCAGGCCTCGACATCACCTATGAGGATTACGAACCCGGCTGGGGCAGCGCGACCGGCATCGCCAAAACGCAAGAGCTGACGCTCTGGGCCTGTGAGGCGACGCCCGAAAATGCCGCGATTGAAGCGATGGCCACCGCCAATGCCGCCTCCCCCCGCCTGATGGCCGCGCCCGAGCATTTGCACAAGGCGGGCGTGTTCGGCGACTGGTCCTTGCCCGATCGTTCCAGCCGCAACCGCGCGATTGTCGAGGATCAGCTTGAACGCCTCGTCGATTTCTATGCCGGCGAAGTGGACCGGCGCGGATGGTATGGTTTCTGGAACCATGGCGACATCATGCACACCTATGACGCCGACCGGCACCAGTGGCGCTATGACATCGGCGGCTTTGCATGGGACAACAGCGAACTCTCGCCCGATCTGTGGCTGTGGTATCAGGCTTTGCGCACCGGGGCCGCGCAACCCTTCCGTCTGGCCGAGGCGATGACGCGGCACACCAGCGAGGTCGACACCTATCACATGGGCCGCTTCAAAGGCTTGGGCACGCGCCATGGGGTGCAGCATTGGGGCGACAGTTCCAAACAGCCGCGCGTGTCCAATGCGATCTATCGCCGCATCTATTTCTACCTGACCGCCGATGATCGGGTGGGCGACCTGATCGCCGATCTGGTGGACAGCGACCGCACGCTGGACCATGTCGAGATCGGGCGCAAGGTGCCGGGCGCCAAACCCTATGCCGGGCCAAAGGGCACGTTCGACATGGGCTTTGGCCCCAGTTGGACGGCAGTTGTGGGCGCATGGCTGACCCAGTGGGAGCGCACCGGCGACCCGCAATGGCGCAACCGGATCGCGGCGGGGATGCAGAGTATCGGGGCGATGAAATATGGCTGGCTGGCGGGCGGCGCGCCCTATGATCCGGCCACGCATCGTTTCCTTGGCAAGGGTGACACGATCGGCATCAGCCACCTGTCCTCCGTGTTCGGCGCGACCGAGATCAATGCCGAAATCATCAGCCTGATCGACGTACCATCCTATGCGCAGGCATGGGTCACATTTTGCCAATGGTACAATGCGCCCAAGCCCGACTTCCTCGCCAAATTCGGCCCGCCCTTTGGCGCGCGCAATTTGCGAGAGGCCTATTCGCGCATGACCGCCTATGCGGCGCGGGCGCGCCATGACCGGTCACTGATGGCGCGCGCGGTGGAGGAGTTTTTCTCCGGCGATGAAGGCCTTGGGACATGGGACCATGACCCACGCGTGGCGATAGGCAATCAGATCGAATGGCCGCGCCTGTCCACCAATGCCGCCGCGCAATGGGGGCTGGCCGCGATCCAGATGCTGGCTTTGGCCGGGCCAGAGATCGACGCCGCTCATATCCCCGCCCATCGCAACAGTCCGCAAGAACCGCGGCGTTAAAGGCTGACCGCCCGAAACGCCGCATTTCCCATAATTAGGGTCGGCGCGCGTTGTTCCGGGCCGCCTCCTTGCCTTGCGCCACCAGCTTGAGCGGCACGGCCGTGGCCATAATGGCAAAGCCGCGGTCATTGGGGTGCAGGTGATCGCCGGAATCATAGTCGGCATTCATAACCAAGGGGTCGGCCTTGTCACGGATCGCCGCGTCCAGATCGACATAGCCGTCGCTCAACTTCTGAGTACGTATCCAGGTGTTGATCTTCTGACGCTGCGCCTCGCCCCATTCGGACCAGTAATTGGCGCCCTTATACGGGAGGATGGTCGCAAGGATCAGCTTGATGCCACGATCATGCGCACGGACAATCATCTGGCGATAGGCGTTGATCAGGCCGTCCGTATCGTAACTCTCGGTCCGTTTTTCCCGCGTGGCTCCGCCAATGTCATTGACGCCTTCCAGCACGATCACATGGCTGACCCCCGGAATGGTCAAAGCGTCGCGGTCAAACCGCGCCAATGCATTGCGCCCCGCCCCGTTCAGCAACAGCTTGTTGCCCGAAATGCCGACATTGGCGACACCCACCCCGGCCCAGCCCGCTTGCTGTATACGGGCCGCGAATTGGTCGGGCCAGCGCAGATCGGAATCGGTGGTCGCGCGCACACCATCGGTGATGGAATCGCCAAAGGTGACAATGGTGCGCATGGGGGACTTGGCCCCCACATCGACGCCCGCCACGACAAAGCGCCGTTCAACCGTGGCGCCGCGCTCTAATTCGGGCTTGTCGGTCTGATCCCCCGGCGCGATCTGGGTTTTCGCCGCGCCAAAGGAATGGAACGCACCCAAGGGCTGCCCCTCGGCCACGTGAATGGACACCGCGATCCGCGACAGGGGTTTGACCGGCATGGCCAGCCAATCGCTGATCATCGGAGCATGGGCGGGAATATCGACCCCCGCGCGTCCGCCAAAGGCGATGTTGCGCATCGTGCCCGGAACAATCGCGCCCTTGGCATCCACCATCGCCACCGTCACATGTTTGATGGCCAAGGAGGTCGCGCTGTCCGAATTGTCGAGCGCAACCCGCAGGCGCGTTCCGCCCGCCGACAAGCGCACAATCTGTCGCACCGTGGCATCCGCAATGGATGGCGGCGCGCCGGGGCTATCGGCAGGCGGAGTTGCCTGCATCGCCACGGCCCAGCTTCGCGCCACACCCGCATGGGCGGGCGTGGCCAGCAACAGCGCGATCATCCAAGCCGATTTTTTCAATGTTTGCTCCCTGCTGCCTTGGCCGTTTCGACCGCATAAGTATGGGTCGCGCCTTCGAAATTCGCGCGAAAAATGATCCATTTACCGTCAGGGGTAAAGGTCATGTTGGGTTCGGTCTTGTAATTGTTGGCATGCATGTCGACCAATTTTTCCTGATCAAACGTGCCCGGTACGATCAGCTTGTCCGCGTCGGCGGTCGGAATTTCCGCATCATCGCCAATCATGCGCGGCGTGAAAAGATAGAGCCATTTGCCATCGGGCGCATGAGCCACCATTTCGCTGTCGCCTCCATCGCCGGAAAACAATTTGAAGTCCGGTGACTGGTTGTAATGCACGGACCACTGATTGCGTTCCACATGATACCATGTCCGTTTGCCGGTGCGCACATTATAGCCCGCCAGCCAGAACACCTGTCCGCGCGGTGTTTGCAGGTCGTACCAGATCGTTTCGCCATCGGGGCTAAAGAACTCGTGCCCCGCGATTTCATTGTTCATTGTGCGGCTGTGGACCAGTTTCTTGTTCGATCCATCAGTGCGGATGGTCCAGATGCGGTCCACCTCATGCCAGGGCCCTTCATGGCAATACATGATCAGGCCCGGATCCGTGGGTGAAAATTGCACATGGTTGAGCCAATCATTGCTGGCCACGATCACGCGACGTTCGCCCGTATTCAGATTGTGGGTAAAGACCTCCATCGGATAGCCCGCCTTGAGACGTCGATGCAGCGCGCGCGTCTTGGCATCGGCATAGGTGTAGGGCGTGCCATCGGACCGGTTTTCGGCATAGGTGTTGCCGCCCGGAACCGCATTATTCCCCTGATCCGGGCGGATCAGCGTGCCGTCCGGGTTCACCTTGGCCGGGGGCAGCGTGTATTGGCCCAGCAGCAGCGTTTCATCGGCATTGATCGACCCGATTGATCCGCCCGCAACGTCGGCCACTTTGCGCGCCTTGCCGGTGTCAACATCGACGGCCCAGACCTGAAACGGCCCGCCCGCGTCATCGCGCGCGCGGGTGGCGTAATAGGCGTTGCGGCTGATATGCCCGGTAAACAGCAGGTTGAGATGCGGCCCCGGCACCAAAAGCTTGATCGACCAGTCGGAAAGCGTGACAACACTGATCCCGTCGGGGGTCTTGATGACCATCTTGTCGCCTTTGGGGGTAAAGGCGCTTTGCGTGAAATAGAGGTTCGAAGTGCCGCCCTGGGTGCTGATTCGGACGATGCGATGTCCGGTGGCCGGATCGACCCATTCCTTGACCGGTTTGGCCGCGGCGGCTGTGGTCAACAACGTGGCGGCCAGAATGCCGGTTAAATGGCGCAAACGCATCGCGAATTCTCCCATGAAACGTGGCGGCCCTATCATTGCCGCTTGTCGATGCGGTTTTACATAGTATAAACATGGTCCACAATATGAATAATTGCGCCGCATGGTGAAACGTCCATCGGCCCCAAGGGAAAAGGATGGCGTGATGACGCAACCGGCGGCAAGACCGGTCCGATTGGTCAATTACCTGGCCTATGGCGCGAATGACGTGCTGGGCGCGGGGTCCATGGCGGTGATATCGGCGTGGGTGTTGATCTTTTACACCAAATTCTGCGGATTGTCGGCCGGACAGGCCGCGTTGATCTTTGCCGTGGCACGTATTCTGGACGCGATTGTTTCGCCCACCATCGGGCATATTTCGGACCATTTCGACCGGCATGCGCTGGGCCGCCGGTTTGGGCGGCGGCGGTTTTTCGTGCTGGCCGCCATTCCGCTCCTGCCGACCTTTGCGCTGATGTGGCTGCCGGGGCAAACCTTCTGGTATTACCTTGTTTCCTATGTGCTGTTCGAACTGACCTATGCGCTGGAAATCATCCCCTATGAAACGCTGGCCGCCGAAATGGCCAGCGATTTTGCCACCAAGGCGCGCCTTGCCGGGGTGCGCATCCTGTTTGCGCAAGGTTCGGCCATTCTGGCGGGATTTCTGCCGCTCTGGCTGATCAACTGGCTGGGGCGGGACAGTGCGAATACGTTCCTGATTATGGGGGCGATCTTTGCCGCGCTGTTTATGATGACCGCTGGCTTCCTCTATGCCTTCAGTTGGGAGCGGCAGCGCCCCACCCCGCCCAAGCCGACGGCCGGATCGCCGCTGCTGCACCTGTGGCGCAACCTGTCATCGACGCTGCGCATCCGTGCGTTCCGGCTGCATCTGGGCATGTATCTGGGGGGCTATATCTCGCAGGACATTTTCAACGCGGCATTCACCTTTTTCGTGATCTTCGCGCTGGCCGGATCGACACAGGCGGCATCGGGTCTGCTGGGCACGATGTACATAGTGCAATTGGGCGCGGTAATGATCGCCATCCGCATGGCTCTGCGCTCCAGCCCTGCGCGGGCCTATCGCATGGCGGCGGTGTGTTTTGCGGCGGGCGTCGCGGCACTGATCGGCCTGTGGTGGGCGGGGCTGCCCGCTACGTCAGGCTGGATCTGGATCGGCATGGGGCTGGTGGGCCTTGGGCGCGGGGCGCTTAATTACATTCCGTGGGCCACCTATAATTACATGGCGGACGTGGACGAAATCGTCACGGGCCGCCGCCGCGAAGGATCGTTCGCGGGCGTGATGACCTTTATCCGCAAAGCCACGCAAGCCGCCGCAGTGGCACTGGTGGGCCTGTTGATGGATGCGGGCGGTTTCGTGCCCAAGGCCGATGTGCAAAGCCATGGCGCGGTGCTGACACTGGTTCTGGTCATGGGCATTGGCACATGGGTGATGCTGGGCTTTGGCATGTTGATCTCGACGCGCTTCCGCC
The DNA here is from genome assembly GCF_056279125.1 of Novosphingobium sp. Sphag1I. Classification (NCBI taxonomy): domain Bacteria; kingdom Pseudomonadati; phylum Pseudomonadota; class Alphaproteobacteria; order Sphingomonadales; family Sphingomonadaceae; genus Novosphingobium; species Novosphingobium sp. Sphag1I. Next base: position 10,810 of record NZ_JBWBQS010000010.1, read on the forward strand.
TCAGCCGCGCCACGCATGACGTACTGATGGGCGAGATCGAACATCTGCGGGGCGGCGGGCGCGATCCGACATCGGAAACCGCGCGCGAAGTGGTTCAGGACCTGACCGGCTGGGAATACGCTCGCCTGTGGGGCAACAATCCGGTGGGAGGAAAATTGTGAAGCCTATCCTGTTGCTGGCCGCGGCCAGCGTGTTGGTCGCGGCAACGCCTCCGAAAACCCCCGCCCGCATCCTGATCGCGGGCGATTCCACGGTTCAGACCTATGCCCCCGAACGTTATCCGCAAGGCGGCTGGGGGCAATTCCTCGCCTGTGGACTTTCCCCCGATGCCGTGGTGGTCAATCGCGCCATCGGCGGGCGATCGACCAAGAGCTTTATCAACGAGGGCCGATGGGACCGCATGATGGGCGAAGTGCGCCCCGGCGACACCGTGCTGATCCAGTTCGGCCACAATGACGCCACCAAGGCCAAGCCCGAACGCTATGCCGATCCGGCGATGTATCGCGACAATCTGCTGCGCTTCATCTGGGAAACGCGGGGGCATGGGGCGTTTCCGGTGCTGGTGACGCCGGTGGCGCGACGATCGTTTGACGCGGCGGGCAAGGCGCGGGCCGATTTTGCCGAATATTCCGCCGTCATGCGCGAATTGGCCGCCACCACCGCCACGCCCTTGATCGACCTTGAAGGCGCCTCGCGCAACCTGCTCGACCGGATGGGGGCGGACAATGTGGTGGTCTATTACATGAACCTTGCGCCCGGCGCCTATCCCGCCTTTGCCGCGGGTTTGAAGGATGACACCCATTTCACCGAGCTTGGCGCGCGGGCCATGGCCGATCTGGTGGCCGAACAATTGTCGGGCCTGTCGGTGCCCGCCGCGCGCGCGGTACTGGCAAATCGGCCCGATCTGGAGCGGACGACGCCTTTGGGCCAATACGCCTGTCATTGATGGTCCAAACGAAAAGGGGCGGCGGACCAACCAAGGTCTGCCGCCCCTTTTTGCGTCCGGCCCCTTACCGCCGGTGCAGCGCCTCGGCCAGCGCGCAGATAGCCAGCGATTGCCCATAGGGCATCGAGGTCAGCGCAATATCCTTATAGAACTGCATCGTATCGCCCATCGCCGTGCCAAAGGACACCTGCGTCAATTCGCCATCCGCGTTGATATGGTCGATCACGCCCTGCACGGCCTTCAGGCCCACTTCCTCATAGGCCGTGTCAAGCAACCCCATACGCACAGCCTTCAGAATACCATAGGCAAAGCCTGCCGTGGCCGAAGCCTCAAGGTAAGAGGTCGGGTCCATCACCAGCGTATGCCACAAGCCATTATCCGCCTGGGTCGCGGCCAAAGTCTTCACCTGCGCGGCCAGCGTATCGACAAGGAAGGTGCGAAACGCATCGCCCTGTGGCAGATCCAGCAATTCGATGATTTCCGGGATCGCAATCGTGATCCAGCAATTGCCCCGCGCCCACAGCGCGCCTGCAAAATTATGCCGCCCGTTGAAGTCCCAGCCATGGAACCACAGGCCGGTCTTGGTATCGAACAGATATTTGATATGGACGAGGAACTGGCGCTTGGCCTCCTCGACATAATCGGGGCGATTGAGCAGCAGCCCAAAACGCGCCAAAGGCAGCACGCTCATCATCAGCGTGTCGTCCCACATTTCGCCGGGGTTTTCGTCATTATAGACGATGTGCTGAAACCCGCCCTCCTCGGTCTTGGGCAAGCCATCGGGCGCCATCAGCCAATCGGCCCATTCCTGAATCTGGGCCAGCCAGTCGGCGTTCGGTTCGCGCTCATAAAGATAGGAGAGCGTGAGGAAGGGCGAGACGGTGTTGATGTTCTTGGTCGTGCCGCGCGGCAATTGATCGGCAAACCACTGGCGGATGATGGTCAGCGCCTTGTCATCGCCGGTCTGCTGATAATAGCGCCACATGCCGAACAGGCCAATGCCATGGGTCCATTCCCAGCCGTTCCAGCCCTTGGTGTCGATCACGCGGCCATCTTCAAGCCGCAGCAGGAATTCGCCGGTTTCGTCATGGATCGAGACCAGATTGTCCATCAAACGATGGATCAGCCCGATCAGATCGGCGCGTGCAGGAAGGGGATTGTGGGGCACTCGGTTCTCCATAGATCAAGGGGCAGGCGGCAGGCTGGCGGGCGCGGTGACTTGCGCCACCTCCACCCCGCCGCGACGGTTTTGCAAAGTGACGAGGCGCACATTTTCAGGCGCATTGGCTGGTGCGCCGTCGCTGGTGACGGCAAGGGCGATGGTGTTCGCCCCATGATGGTTGAGGATGCCTTCGGGGATCGGGAAAATCCGTTGCGGCCCGACATGGGCGATCAATTGCCCCATGTTCCATCCGTTGACAAAAATCAGCGTGCGATATTGGGCCGATGAACGCGGCTTGGTCGTGTCGCCAAAGGCGATGCCAATCGTGGCGTCCTGACCGCGCGGAACGTTGAGCGTGACTTGCGTGCGATACCAATTGGTGCCCGGCGCCCCTTGCGGCAATGCGGCGCCGGTGGCGCGCCATGCGCGATCGTCGAAGGCCGGCAAGTGCCAACCCATCCGTTCGCCATACTGGCCGCCATTGTTGGGCGTGCCGCGAGCGCGGTCGGCAAAATCCTCGCCCCCGGCGCGGCCCTGAATGCGCCAGTTGAGCGGCACGGCAAACGCAGGCCCCGTCAATGGTTCGAGCGAAGCGGCGATCAGACCCCGCCCCTCCTTATGCTCGTCCATCGCGGTCAGATCCCAGTTATGACCATTGTTGCGCACCATGACCGCGATGACATGGTCGCCCGGCATGCGGGCCACATCGGGCATAGGGATGGTGATATTGCCGGTGGTGATCGGGCGCGGCATGGCGGCGGGCAAATCCTGTTGCCCGACCAGACGTCCATCCACGAACACCTGCACCATCCCGGCCCCGCCCGCGCCATAGGTCAGGCTGAGCCGCTGGGCATCGGGGGAACCGGCGAAATGGGCGCGATACCACACATCGCCCTCGTGAAAACCATAGGGGTCCATGGTCAGTGTAGGCTGGCCTGCGGGCTTCTGGCTTTGCGTCGCATCGGCCCGGTGGTCGATAGCTTGCCACGCGCTGTCGTTGAAAGTCGGCGCAGCTTCGGGCGTACCCTCGGCCATGCGCCAGTTGTTGAGTGCAGGCAGCACGATGGGCGCGGGACCGGGCAGCGGCGCGATGGATTCAAACGATCCGCCCGCCGCTGGCCGCATCGCCACCGGTGCGCCATTCCATGTGATGCGCGATTGTTTGCTCCACACACGCAAAGGCGCGGGCGCAACAGTATCGCCGGTCAGCGCCAGCACCCCGCCCTTCGCCCGCGCATGGCGCAACAGGGCAGGCCCGCAGGCCAATACGCCATCGGCATCCCAACACGCGCCACCCGCCACATCATCGCCCAGCAGAAGCGTCAGTGCAGGCCGCCCGCCGCCGCTGATTTCCACCGCGGCCAATGCGCCATGGGTGTAATCCAGCGTCAGATCGCCCCGCGTGGCGTCCCATGATACCGCCACGCCATCGGGGGCCTTGATCGCAGGTTTGCCGCTATAGCGCAGCACCGTGCGCCCACCCTCGCCCGCGCGGCCGATCAATAACAACTGGCCCGATTGGGCGGTCTGGATCTGGCTGGTGGTGTAAACCAATCGCTGGCCCGCAACATTGGCCCCGGCCACGATCCATTTGGCGTCATAGCCATTCAGCCGGATCTGCGGCATTTGATAATGGCCGTCGGGCAGGTCGGCGGAAAAGGTGAAATTGGTATCCGCAACCAGATGCCCCGGTTGATGCGCAGCAAGGATCAGGCGCGCGTCGGTTTCCGGGCTGCGATTGTGATAGAGGCGGATGGCGTCGGTTGAAGGCGTCAGTTTCGCCGCCGGAACCATCGCGGCAATCTCTGGCAAGGCCGCAAGTGTCCCGCCGATGGGTTTCAGGGCCAACGCCTTTTCACGCAGGGAACGGTCCTCGGCAATCGCCGCGCCATAGTCATAGGAGGTGAACACCACGGGTGCGGGCAGCCAGCCCCATGACGTGCCGCCATAGCCCATATAGATGCTTTGCAGCCCTATGCCGTTCACAAAATTCGTGCCGTAAAACAGTCGGCCATATCCCGGCCCGGTCTGTCCCGCGTTGCAGGCATAGATCCCGTCCGAGCCCCAATAGTCGAACCAGCCCCCGCCAATTTCCGCCAAGAATCCCGGCGTATCGGGCGATGCGGACGCGCCGCCCTTTGCCTCGCCAATGCCGTAATAACCCCAATCGGGCGCGCCATTGCTGCGGGTAATCTTACCCTGCGCGTTGCATGTGCCGCCCGGATAGCCGTCAAAGGCATACATATCGACCGGCCCATGCACGACACCGGCAACCGGCGATCCATCGGGCACCCAATTGCCATTGCGGCCCGGATCATTGTGGAAAATCGGCACGGTGATGCCGTGGCTGCGCGTCACGGCATAGAGGTGGTCCATATAACGGCGGTGGGCCCGGCTGGTCTGCGAGAGTTCGTTCTCGATCTGGTGCAGGATGACGGGGCCTTTTCCGTCATTGATCTGATGCCGGGCAACAATGCCGTCGATCGCGGCCAGCCATTCATCGGCGGCCTTCAGATATTCCGGATCATCGGTGCGCGCCTTCGCCCGCTGGTTGTTCAGCCAGCCTGGAAAGCCGCCCCGCGCCAATTCCGCGTTCACATAGGGGCCAACGCGGGTGATGACATAAAGCCCTTCCTCGCCCGCCATGGTGATGGCGCGTTCCATGTCGCGGATGCCGGTGAAATCCAGTTCGCCCTGTTTCGGGCTGTGATAGCCCCAGTCGAAATAAAAGGTGACAGTGTTGAACCCGCTGGCCTTGATCTTTTGCAATATGTCGCGCCACAGATCAGGACTGGGCAAGCGATAGGGGTGGAATTCGGCGGCCCAGATCGGCGTGCGTTTGCCATCGATCATCAGCGAGCGGCCATCGAAGGATACGCGGCCAAATGTCTTGACCGGCGCCTTCAGGTTGACCGTCGGCCGCGCGTCCTGCGCCATGGCCGGGGCGGCAATCAGCGCCGCAGCGCCAGCCAGCAAAAGAGAACGCATCGCCACCCCCATCAATCCAGATGAAACACAGGCACCAGCGGCCATTCGCAAGGGCGATTGTCGGCCTCGACCTCCATCAGCGGCGCCATCGCGGCCCACCACAGCTTCATCACCGGATCGTCGGGCAGGCTGTCGCGCTTGTTCTCATCGGCCAGACGCAGCACCGCAAAGAGCGCGTATGTCGCCTCGTCCAGAAAGATCGAATAGTCGCTGATCCCCGCCTCATGCAGCAGATCGACCAGTTCGGGCCAGATCGCGTCATGGCGCTGGCGGTATTCTTCCGCCATGCCGGGTTTAAGCTGCATCCGGAATGCGAACCTTTGCACCGCTCTCTCCAAAATCCCGCATTATGCACTTTTGTTGCTTATTGTGATACACGGTCATCCGATGGGCGTCAATTGGCCAATTGGGTCAAACCGGGTTCAAACCGGCATTTCGGGCCAATTCAAACCCGTAACATCCCGCATTATGACCGGCGGGCGGGCATCGACACCGGCATGGCGGGCATGGAACGCCTCGATGCTCACATCATGAACATCGCGCATCCACAGCGCCCACGCCGGCAAGGTTCCAAACATGCTGGGCTCGGGATAGGCGTCGGGCAATTGGGCTGGTTGTTGCGCAGCATCCGCCGCCGTGCCGCCGCCGATAAATTCCAGATCGATGTTGCGCAGCACGACCCGTTGAACCGGATGTCCGGACAGACCCGCCACGATCGCGGGATATTCATGCGCAATACCGCGTGCTGTTACGTCGCTGATCTCAACGTGGCGAAGTACGCCAATCTTCGCCCCCTCCGGCCCGCGCAGCCTTGCCCCCAGGCGAAGGAAGATGGGGGCACTGGTCACCTCCTCCATGCTCAGACGACGGGCGGTGATATGTTCGACCACCGCCCCATCAACGCATTCGATGGCCAGACCGCGGCTGCGCTCGAACCTGCAATCCTCGATCAGGATGCGGCGGATGTCGCCATTGGTTTCGGTGCCGATCTTGATCCGGCCCGTCACCTTATCTCGATCGGGCGCGAATTGTTGCGTTCGGGCGCGGGTTCCGTCCAACATCGTGCCAAGGTCAAAGCCCGATACAGTGCAATGGCGGATCGTGATGTCCTCACTGACAACCGGGCGGCCAAGCGCAAGGCTGCTTTTCACCACGATGGCGTCATCATTGGGGCTGTTCACGCGGCAATGTTCGACGAGGCAGCGCGAAACACAGTCCAGATCGATCCCGTCCCGCTCTGTATCAATGGACAGGCCGCGAATGACCATATCCGCACACCCGGTGGCCAGAATAGCGAAATGCCCGCCGCCATCGATGGTGAAACCCGCCAGTTCGACGCCGCGACATTCGCGCAGACCAATCGCCTTGTTGCCAAGCCCGTGCATGGCGGCGGCGTTCAATTCCAAAGCGCCGACTTCATCCTCGGACATGGCCGCCATGGATAGCGGCCTCTCGCCCGCCTGCGCACGCCAGCGTGATCCCGGACCGTTGCGGGTCAGGCCCCGCCCTTCGATCCGCCCCGTTCCGGTGATGGCAATGTCGGTTGCGCCAATGGCCCAGATCAGGCTGTTGCACCAATGGCTGTGCCCGAAATCCTGATAGAGTTGTTCGCCATTATCTTCCGGCAAATCATAGGCGCCACCGTGACGCGATGGATCAGCCGCCTCAATCACCGCGCCTTCGGACAGGTACAGATGGACGCCCGAGCGCAAACGGATCGAGAAGCAGAGATAGCGCCCCGGCGGCAGAGTCACCATCCCGCCGCCATGCGCATGGGCATCGGCGATGGCCGCATTGATCGCCCCATGAGCAAGAGCGCGCCCATCACCAAATGCCCGCAACGCCTCCATCACCGCAAATCCAGCACCACCAGCGATTTGGCGGGCAGATCGACCACTAACTTACCATCACGGATGGATGCGCCGGAAAAGGCCTGGGGTTTAACCCGCGCGACATTGGCGAAATTATTGACATCCTGAACCCGCGTCGAGGTCAGGATGCGGCCACTGACCGAGGCAGCCTGAACGCCCGATAATGCGATTTCCAGATGCTGTCCCTTGCCCGGATCGATGTTGACCAATGCGACATGGACCACGCCATCGCCCCCCCGTGCCGCAACGCCATGCAGCGCAGGCGTCACCCATTCATCGCGCCCGTACCAGACCTTGGGCAGATCAAGCGGCAACACCTTCGCCGCCTGAAACCCGCGATACATGTCGAACACATGATAGGTCGGCGTCAGAACCATCTGTGCATCGCGCGTCAGGATCATCGATTGAAGGACGTTCACCATCTGGGCGATGTTGGTCATACGCACGCGGTCGGCATGGCGGATGAACAGGTTGATATTCACGCCTGCCAGCAAGGCATCGCGCAAGCTGTTCTGCTGATAGAGGAAACCGGGATTGGTGCCCGGTTCAACATCGGTCCAGATGCCCCATTCATCCACCGCCAGATTGACGCGCTTTGCCGGATCATATTTGTCCATCACGGCGGAGTGCTTGGTCAGCAATTCTTCCATCTTCCACGTCTTGGCCATGGTGCGGGCGTAATCGGTTTCGGTGAAATCACTTGCCGAACCCTTGCTCTTCCAATCGCCGGGGACGGTGTAATAATGCAGGCCAACGCCATCAATCAGACCACCCGCCTCGCGCATCATCACCTCAGTCCAATTATAGTCGGGACCGTTTGCGCCACTGGCGATCTTCTGGATTTTGGTGCCATAGGGAACCTTGACAAAGGTGGCATAGCGGCGCGTCACGTCGGCGGCATAGTCGGCCTTCATATTGCCGCCACAACCCCACAGTTCATTGCCAATGCCGAAATAGGGCAGCTTCCACGGCTCCTTGCGCCCGTTTCGTGCGCGTTCATCGGCCAGAGTTGCGGGGCGGTGATGTATTGGACCCACTCCTCCATCTCGCCCGCCGGCGCGCTGCCCACATTGCCCGAAACATAGGCATCGGCCCCGATCAGTTCGGCAAAGTCCATGAATTCATGCGTGCCGAATGTGTTGGGCTCGGTCACGCCGCCCCAGTGGGTGTTGATCTTGACCGGGCGCTTGGCGCGCGGGCCGATGCCGTCGCGCCAGTGGTATTCATCGGCAAAACAGCCCCCCGGCCAGCGCACCAGCGGCACATGCAGCGCCCGCAGCGCCTCGACTACATCGCGGCGATAGCCCTTGATATTGGGGATTTTCGATTCCGGCCCGACCCAGATCCCACCATAGATGCCATAGCCCAGATGTTCGGCAAACTGGCTGAAGATGCGCGGGTCGATGGTGGCGCCCGGCGTTTCGCCATGCAGGGCGGCGGGGGTTTGGGCGGCGGGGGTTTGGGCGGCGGGGGTTTGGGCATAAACCGCAGGCGTTGCCGCCAGCATCAACGCGGCCGATGCCAGAAGGCGGATGGAACGACGAATCATGGTCTCTCCCTGACCTCTATGTTACGTATATTGTGAGAGTAGATTTCATATATCGAAAATCAAGATGGATCGGGAGATGTTTGTTTTATGCTACGCTCGGCATTGTCTATGGTCGCGCTGATGACCGCCCTTCTGCCACCATCGGCCCATGGCCAGGTCTGGCGCCTTGATGGCCCGGCCCGCGCGGGTGAGAACATGATTGCGCCCGGCGCGCCCTATGTGTCTGGCACGGGCGGTTATGAAGGCGATGGCGCGCTGTCTCTGCCCGTTGGTGAAGGCAATTGGCGCGTCACGGTGGAATTGGGCAGTGACAATGCCCCGGCCACGACCACCATCAAGGCCGAGAACCGCCGCCTGATGATGCTGAACACCGCCACGGCCAAGGGACAGCGCTTGACCCGCCGCTTTGTCGTGCATGTTCACAATGCGGATTTGGGCGCGGTACCGGAAAATGCGCCGGGCGGCGCGCACGTCCGATTGCGCCCGGATCAGGCGGCGCAGCGCAATTGGGATGATCGCCTGACGCTTGAATTTCTGGGCCGCCCTGCGGTGCGAACGGTGATGGTCGAACCGGCCCGGGTTCCCACCATCTTCCTTGTCGGCGATTCCATGGTGGCCGATCACCCCCGCGAACCAACGGCCAGTTGGGGGCAAATCCTGCCGCTGATGCTGGACGATGGGGTGGCGGTGGCCAATTATGCGGAAAGCGGGGCGACTCTCAAATCCTTCCTCGCCGACCTGCGGCTGGACAAGGCGCTCAGCATGATGAAGCCGGGCGATTATCTGTTCATCCAGTTCGGCCATAATGACCAAAAGGCCCAATGGCCCCAGACCTATGCTGAGGCAGGGACGACCTATCGCGCCTATCTGGCCGCTTATATTGCCGAGGCGCGGCGGCGCGGGGCGACGCCGATTCTGATCACCAGCCCGGAAAGGCGCAATTTCGATACAAAGGGTCGGATTACCCTGTCCCTGGGCGATTATCCGGCGACCATGCGCGCGGTCGCGGGTGAATTGCACGTCCCGCTGATCGACCTCAACCGGGCCAGTGTCACACTCTATGAAGCTTTGGGGCCGGAACGCTCGCCCGCCATGTTCAACGATGGTGGCCGCGACCGCACCCATTACAACACATGGGGCGCATGGATGACGGCGCGCATCATTGCCGATGGGATCAACGCACAGGTCCCTGCCCTTTCCCCGCATGTTACCTCTAAGCGTTTCGATCCGGCGCGCCCGGAACCCGTCGACATTCCCCCCAGCGCCCTCACCTCAACCCAACGCCCATTGGGCAATTAAAAAAAGGGGCCGCCGGATGCCTCGTCCGGCGGCCCTGAACACGCGGGGGAGCGTGTGAGGTGGAGTTTTAGAACTTGGCGTTCACGCCCACGGTAAAGGTGCGGCCCGTGCGCGTGTTGAACAGAGGGTCCTGACGCCCGCTGTCGATATAAAGGATGTTGTGTTCGTCGGTCAGGTTCTGGCCTTCGATGGTCAGCTTGACGTCCTTCATCAGATTATAGCTGAAGGCGGCATCGACAAAGGTCGTCGCGTGGTTGCCCAACACATCGCTGTCATTCGCGCCCGAGGGGATCTGACGAATGAAAGGTCCGCGATAGTTGATCGTGCCGCGAATGCTGAACTTGCGGTTTTCGTAATAGAGCGTGCCGCTGGCCGTATCGGGCGACATGTTGACCAGATTGGCCGTTGTCGAAAGTGTCGCCACGCCCCCGCTCGATTGCAGCACGTAATTCACCTTGGACGAAACATGGGTGTAATTGGCCAGCAGCCCGAAATCCTTGCCAATCCCGCGCAGGAAGGTGAAGGGCAGTTGCAGATTGACCTCAAACCCGTTGAGCGGCCCGCCCTTGGTGTTGACCGATCGCGTCACGGTGAACAGATCGGTCGGCTGCGTCCCCGCCGTGGTCAACAGCGCATTGGGCAGGCCCAGCGTGTTATAGGGCACAAGACTGCTGACCGATTGGATATAGGTGCTGATATCCTTGTGGAAATAGGCAAAGGAGAGCAGCGAGCCGGGGCGGAAATACCATTCCAGTGCGGCGTCATAGGTCGTCGCCCGGATCGGGTCGAGATAGGGATTGCCAATGGTGGCCGTGCGCGTCACGGCATTGACCGACCCGCCCGAAGGCAGGACGCTGAGTTCCGGGCGGCTCATCACCTTGGCGGCGGACAAGCGGCCCAACAGATGCGGCGTGAACTCCATCACCAGATTGGCCGAGGGCAGCCAGTCATTATACGAACGATCCACAATCGCCGGGATCGCCACCGTGGGATAGGCCGAACCGGTGGGCGCGGCGGTGGGGACATAGCCGACGGTATGCTGGGTTGTGTTGACAAAGCGCACGCCAATGTCGCCCCGGATCGGGATCGGCAAAGTGTCGGGCAGATTGAACTGCGCCATCAGGAAGGCCGACTTCTGCTCCTCGCGCACTTCGGGCGAACCATTGCCGCATTCCACGCCGCAGAAGGTGAAATTGTTAAAGCCGACCGTCTGTTTCCATTTGTCGATGTCGGTGGCGGTAAAGCTGGAAAGCGCGCCGGGGATCAGCAGATTGTTAAGGCCCGTGATCTGATAGGTGAAGTCGGCCACGGATGATCCCGCCGGCAGCGCGGTCGTGGCCTGATTGGCCGGCGCCACGCCCAAAACGCGGTTCTTAAACGCGCTCTGGCGATATTGCAGCCCGCCCTTCAGTTTGAACGCATCGTTGAATTCATAGGTGGAATTGGCCTCGAACGTATAGTTCTGGGTCGTCACCTTCCAATTGCGCGTGTTAAAATTGCCCAGAACCGTGCCATCCGAACGGCCCGGCGCGTAATTGAAATTGGCCGGGTTTGCCACATCGACGCCATATTTGATGACCGGGATCGATCCCCCGCCACGGAAATCGATCGAATAGCCCGGCGTGTCGATGGCATCCAGATTGACCGTCAGGCGCTCTGGATTGTCAAAGATGGACTTGGAATAACCCGCCATCAGGTCAATCGCCAGCTTGTCGGTGAACTTGTGATGGATGTTCAGGTTCGCCTGACCAAAGGTGGTGGTGAATTTGTCGCGCAGGCTTTCCGAACGCAGATCGACCCCGTTGAACAGGCCATAGAGCAGCGAGCCATTGGGTTTGACCGACAGATCGACCACCGACACCATCGGTTGCCCATTGTTGCTGGTGTTGCGGGCAAAGGATAGCGCGTCGATGTAATTGTCCCAGCGCGTGACCTTGAAGCGCGAGAAGAGTGCGTCAAAGGTGATTTCGGTCGCATCATCGGGCCGCCATTGCAGCGCGAGCGATCCGCCCATGCGTTCGGCATCCTGACGCGAATTGAGATAGCGCGGGATGCGCGGCAGGAAGACCCCGCCGCCCGCCTGACCCGACGGGCCGGTCATCGACTGGATGAGGTTATAGGCCGCCGTGCTGCCGGTACGTGGATTGCCGGTGGAACAATTGGCCGCGTCGGTGCCCTTGGCCGCATTGTTCGCCGGGTTTTGCGGCGCGTAACCCAGCGGCGAGCAGAAGCCGCCATTCACATAGGTCGGCAGAATGTTGACCGCCGAATAGCCCACTTCGCGAATATTGCGGTGGCTGTAGCTGGCGGTGGCGAGGACGCCGAAAGTGCCATCCTCATTCTGTTTGGACAACAGCACAGAGAAGCGCGGATCGAGCTTCTTGCTCACCTCATTCCACACGCCCTTGGCCGAGACGGTGGCGACAAAGCTCTTTTTGAAATCCAGCGGATGCGGCGCCTTCAGGTCCACCGTGGCGCCCAGCGAACCTTCCTCGACATCGGCCGAGGGCGTCTTGCGCACGGCCAGTTCGGAAAAAATTTCGGTCGGGAAGACGTTGAAGTCAAAGCTGCGCCCGGTGTTGCCCGCGCCGTAAATGTCGGACGAACCGGTCTGGGCCGTACCCTCCATCCCGTTCAAACGAACGCGGGTAAAGGCCGCGCCAAGCCCGCGCACCGAAATATTCTTGCCCTCACCACCATCGCCCCGTGCAAGGGCGATGCCGGGAACGCGCTGCATGGATTCCGCCAGATTTGAATCGGGGAACTTGCCAACGTCCTCGGCCTTGATCGTGTCGATTGCGGCGGCCGAATTGCGCTTTTCATTCAACGCCGCGGCCAGCGAGGTGCGGAAACCCGTGACGATAATGGTCTGCTCATCGGCCTTTGCCGGGGCCGGATTGACCGGAGCCTGCGCATGAACATGCGTGGCCAAACCCGCCACCATCATGGCCAGACCGGATGCGGCCAGACGCAATTGTGCTGTAGAATACTGCCCCAATTCACCCTCCATAATCCCATATGCGGGCACTGCCTCTTTCCATCGTCATCGCGATGGCGGGCGCCGCGTTGGCATGATGGATATGTCAGGATGTGAACAGCGTCAACGCATATATTGCACGAGCATTTCACATTGAGGGACTATTGTAAAAATTCCTGCGGATTTGCGGCGATGTTGCATTTTGCCCACACCGCCCCCATGTTTCACATTGCGCACACATCGATTGATTTCGCCCCAAAAGGATCTAAAAGCGCCCCATGGCCGATGATGAAACCAACGACGTCGCTGCGGACAGCAACACGGTAAAGGGCGCGCAGACGCTGATGCGGGCGCTCGACATTCTGGACGAGGTGATTGACGGGCCGATCCGCGCGGTCGATCTGGCGCGCAAATTGGGCATGAACCGGACGACGGCGCACCGACTTGCCCATGCGTTGCGGACGCGCGATTATCTGGCCGTCACACCCGATGGCTTCGCGCTTGGCCCCAAATTGCTGCAACTGGGCGTTCTGGCCAGCGAGCAGACAGATTACACCCGCATCGCCCGCCCCCGGATGGAGGCGCTTTCGGCCCAGACCGGCTTTTGCGTTTTCATCGGCAATCGTGAGGGTAATTGGTCACGCCACCTTGACCGCGTGACGGGGCGCCAACGCCTGCGTGTGGCAACGGCTCCGGGCGACCGCCGCCCCATCGCCGAAACCGGCCTTGGCAAGGCGTTGATGCTGGACGATACAGAGGCAAGCTGGAAAAAGCTTTGGAAACAAGCCCATTCTGACAGCGGCACCGATGCCGATCTGGAAGATTTCCTTATTCGGATGCGCCGTTACAAGGATGAGGGCCTTGTCCGCCATGACAGCGAACTGGGCGACGGCGTGCGCTCCATCGCCGCGCCGGTTCGCAATGCGCGCGGCGCGATCTGTGTCGCCATCAGCATCGCCAGCGCGGCGCATTACCTGACCGATGACATTGCCGATGATCTGGCCATGCGGGTCAAGCAATGCGCCGAGGAAGTCAGCGCGGCAATAGGCTGGCGCGTTTAACTCGTCGCTTTCGTATACCGATCCCTGCGGGCCTGGGATGCGCGGCGTGCTTCGGCGATGGCCTTTTCCTCGGTGGCAAAGAGGAGGCTGTCGAGGACGCTGGCCAGGTGGGTGCGCATGGCGGCGCGGGCGGCGGCCGGGTCGCGGGCGCGCAGGGCTTCGAGAACGGCAGTATGTTCCTCGACCACCGGCTTGATGTTGGCGCTGCGGGCCTTTTCGTGCAGCAGCGCGCTTTCCGGGGAATCGGCGCGCAGGTTCCACAAGCGCTCGACCGCCTCGGCCACGGCGGCGTTGCGGGTGGCGCGGGCAATGGCGAGGTGGAACGCGCGATCGGCCTTTTCGGTGCCGTGCGGATTGCGGTTCTCGCGCTCGATCTCCTCGACCAATGCGGCCAATTCTGCCAGACCTTCCTCGGTGATCGTGGTTGCAGCCAGAGCCGCCGCCTCGCCTTCGAACAACAGGCGCGCTTCGGTCAATTCAAAGGCGGAAATGTTGAAGCCCGGGATGTCCTCCTTGCCGGGCAGGCGCTTGACATAGGCGCCCGAACCCACGCGCACCTCGACCAACCCCTGCACTTCCAGCGCGATCACCGCCTCACGCACGGTGGGGCGTGAAACGTTGAATTGCGACGATAATTCACGTTCGGCCGGCAGGCGGTCGCCCACATCGTATCGACCGCTGACAAGTTCATCCATCAGGCGCCGGGCAAGATCCTGATAAAGCCGCTCTTGCTGCGCGGGACTGGTATCACTCATTGGGGCATCTCCGCGAAATGGCCTTACCGCTTAATTAGAAATTGACAGGCCAACTCGAATTGGTCAAGAGTCTTCTCTAACACAAGCAGACCAATTCGGGAACCTGACCCCCATGAAAATCACCTCCGCCCGCGTTATTGTCACCTGTCCGGGGCGCAATTTCGTCACGCTGAAGATCGAGACCGATCAGGGCGTGTACGGCATTGGCGACGCCACGCTGAACGGCCGCGAAAAGGCGGTTGTTTCCTATCTGGAAGATCATGTGATTCCGTGCCTTATCGGCATGGACCCGCGCAATTCCGAGGACATCTGGCAATATCTCTATCGCGGGGCGTACTGGCGTCGCGGGCCGGTGACGATGCGCGCGATTGCCGCGGTTGACGTGGCGCTGTGGGACATCAAGGCCAAGATGGCCGGCATGCCTTTGTACCAACTTCTGGGCGGGCGCAGCCGCGATGGCGTGATGGTCTATGGTCATGCCAATGGGTCGGACATTGCCGAAACGGTCGATGCGGTGGGTGCCTATATCGACATGGGTTACAAGGCGATCCGCGCCCAGACCGGCGTGCCGGGCGTCAAGGATGCCTATGGCGTGGGCCGGGGCAAGCTGTTCTATGAACCGGCCGATGCCGCGCTGCCCAGCCTGACGGGGTGGGACACGCGCAAGGCGCTGAATTACGTGCCGAAACTGTTTGAAAAGCTGCGCGAGACCTATGGTTTCGACCATCACCTGCTGCATGACGGCCACCACCGCTACAGCCCCACCGAGGCCGCGCAACTGGGCAAGGCTTTGGAGCCTTACAGCCTGTTCTGGCTGGAGGATGTGACGCCTGCGGAAAATCAGGAAGCCTTCAAGCTGATCCGCCAGCACACCACCACCCCGCTGGCCGTGGGCGAAATCTTCAACACGATCTGGGACGCCAAGGATCTGATCCAGAACCAGCTCATCGACTATATCCGCGCCACCATCGTTGGGGCGGGCGGCATCACCCATCTGCGCCGCATCGCGGACCTTGCCAGCATGTACCAGATCCGCACCGGCTGCCACGGCGCGACCGATCTGTCGCCCGTCACCATGGGCACCGCGCTGCATTTCGACACATGGGTGCCCAATTTCGGCATTCAGGAATACATGCGCCACACCCCCGAAACCGACGAGGTTTTCCCCCACGATTACACGTTCGAGGCGGGCATGCTCTATGTCGGCGACACACCCGGCCACGGCGTCGACATCGACGAGGCGCTCGCCGCCAAGTATCCCTACAAGCCCGCATACCTCCCCGTCGCAAGGCTGGAGGATGGCACCATGTGGAATTGGTAAAGCCAATAATCCACTATTGATCAAAAAGAAACGGGGGCCTTTCAGCCCCCGTTTTCCGTTCAACCTTTCATCTGCTCCAAACTGACCCCCTTCGTCTCGCGCACCATGGCGCGGACAAAGAAGAAGGAAACCGCCGCCGCCAAAGCATAGCCGGTATAGGCAACGGCCAACCCCGGCGAAACCACCAGAGCGGGGAAGCTGACCGAGATGGCCGCATTGGCGATCCATTGCGCAAAGCCCGAAACCGCGAGGCCCGACCCACGGATCTGATTGGGGAACATTTCGCCCAGCATGACCCACATGATCGGCCCCCAACTCATGTTGAAGAACACCACATAGGCATTGGCCGCCAACAGAGCGATCAGGCCGTTATGACCCGGCAAGCTGACCGCGCCATCGGCGCCGTGCATGGCCGTCGAAAAGGCCCATGCCACAATGCCCAGCGTCACAGCCATACCCGCCGAACCGATCAGCAGCAGCGGCTTGCGCCCGATACGGTCGACCAGCAGCAGCGTGGCAAGGCAGCCCGCGATCGACACCACACCCGATATAATATTGATTTGAAGCGCATAGCTTTCCGAAAAGCCAACCGCCTGCCACAGGGTTGCGCCGTAGTAGAACACGACGTTGATGCCCACCAATTGCTGAAACACAGCAAGGCCGATGCCCGTCCAAACGATAGGGCGAATACGGCCCGTGGTCTTGTCGATCAGATCGGAAAGACGCGGGCGATGGTGGTCGGCGGCAAGGCTGTCGCGGATTTCGCCAACGGTCTTGCGCGCAGTCGCCTCATCAAACAGGCGGGTCAAAACCGCCTGCGCCCCGGCATCGTCGCCGCGCGCCACCAGATAGCGTGGGCTTTCCGGGATGAACATCAAAGCGACAAAATAAATCGCCGCCGGTGCCGCCTGAAGCCAGAACATCCAGCGCCACGCCGGTTGATCGACCCACAGGATCGCGGTGGAATCGCCCGCCACCTGCGCCAGAATGTAATTGACGACAAAGGCCCCGGTCAGGCCCGTAATAATCATCACCTGCTGCACACTGGACAGGCGGCCGCGCACGTTGGCGGGCACGACTTCGGAGATATAGACCGGCGAAATGACGCTGGCCGCACCGACGCCTAGGCCGCCGATGATGCGCGCCAGAATGAAGACCAACGAAGAACCCGCCGCACCCGCGATCAAGGCGCTGATCAGGAACAGCACCGCCGACAGTTTCATCACGCCGCGCCGCCCGATGCGGTCGGACAAGCGCCCCGCCCCGAACGCCCCGACCGATGAACCGACAAGGATCGCGCCGACATTGATGCCGATACCCACCTTGCCAAGGTCAAAGGCGGCCTCCAGCCCTTTTTGCGTGCCATTGATGACGCCCGAGTCATAACCGAACATGAAACCGCCGATCGTGGCCACCGCCACGATCATCGCGATCAGGCCGGAATTGACCGGGCCTTCTGAAACTTTTTCCATGCAACCCTCTCCCGCAAACTCTTATATTTGGGCCAGAACGCCCGCCTGCCCGGCAACACCGGGATCAAACGCGAACAAGGCGCCCGCCAAGGGCTGCGCAGTGCGTTCTTCGGACGAAAGCCCCTTGGCCGCCGTCGTGGCATAGGCGGTGCGCAGATCCGGCCCGCCAAAGGCGATCTTGGTGATGTTGGCCACCGGAAAGCGGATCGTCTGCATCAACGCGCCCGACGGATCATAGCGACGCACACCCCACCCGGCGAACAGGCTGACCCAAAGGCAACCTTCGGCATCGACGCAGGGGCCATCGGGATAGCCTTCGTCAATATCCGCAAACAGGCGTGTGGCGACGACGCGCCCATCCTCGAGAGTGCTGGCCCAGACTTTGCGGCCCAGCGTGTCGTGGTGATACAGCACCGTGCCATCGGGCGAAAAGGCCGGGCCATTGGTGATCGACACCGGAGGCAGGCCCGTATCAACGCATCCCGCGCCATCAAGACGATAGAAGCGGCCCGTGTCGGCGGCCTCGGCATCATCCATCGAACCCAGCCAGATCGCGCCATCACCCGCAACCGTTGCATCATTCAACCGGTTGCCCGGCAGATGCGCTTCAGGTGCGACCAACAGCGTGAACGCCCCGGTCGCGGGATCGAAACGGTGGATGCCGCTCTGTAATCCAGCGATCATGTCGCCACGCGCGCTGGGCAAAACCCAGCCGGCCTGCGCGGGTGCGGCCCATGACTTTTGCTCTCCGCTCGCGGGGTTAAAGCGATGGATCGCGGGCGCTTTGATATCGACGAACCACAGCGCCGCGTCGCGCTCCACCCACACCGGGCCTTCGCCCAATGTGGCGCCCAGAGGCCATACGGGTTCGGGCGCCATTATCGCCACCCCGCATCGACCCAATATTCATGGCCGGTGATCAAACGCGCATCGTCCGAGGCCAGAAACAGCGCCAGCGCCGCCACGTCCTGGGGCAACAGGCGACCTTCGAGACATTGCGCGGCGACGATCTCGGCCTCGCCTTCGGGCGTGTACCATTTTTCCTGACGCGGGGTTTTGACATTGCCGGGGATGATGCTGGTGACGCGAATGTTGTCGCGGCCCAGTTCACGCGCCAACCCGCGCGTCATGCCCTCAATGGCGGCCTTGGCGGTTTGATAGATGACCAGATCGGGCAGGCCCAGATGCCAGCTGATCGAACCAAGGTTGATGATGGCCCCGCCGCCGGCACGCTTCATCGAGGGCACAGCGGCCTGTGCGACAAAGAACTGGTGGCGCAGGTTGACCGCCATACGCTCGTCCCAATAGGCCGGGGTGACTTCGGCAATGCCGTGACGGTCGTCATTGGCGGCATTGTTGACCACCACGTCGATGCCGCCCAGCGCTTCCTCGACCAGCGCCATCATGGCCTGAACCGCACCCAAGTCGGTCAGGTCACAGGCAAAGAAAGTCGCGCCCAGACGCGCCGCAACCGCTTCACCGGCTTCCTTGGCGATGTCGCAAAAGGCTACCTTGGCGCCTTGGGCGGCAAAGGCTTCGACAAAACCCTCACCAATGCCGCTGGCGCCGCCGCTGATGAAAACGCGCTTGCCCGCAAGGCTGGGATAGATGGCGCGCCCATTTGTACCGGCGCTCATGCTTTTGCCCCCAACAGGCCGCGCGCCGCCAGATTGGTGTAAAGCGCGGCAATGCCCTGCGTCCAGGGTTGGGCCTCCTTGCTGGTGACCACGGTGTTGACCAGCTTGCCCAGCTTGGGGGTAGAGATCGTCACCACATCGCCCACCTTATGCGTAAAGCCGCGGCCCGGATCGTCACGATCCTGCGTGGGCGCGAACAACGTGCCAAGGAACAGCGTGAAGCCATCGGGATACTGATGCTCGCTCAAGGTCTGGCGGACCAGATCGAGCGGATCGCGGCTTATTTCGCGCATGGAAGAATGGCCCTCAAGGCGATAGCCCTCCGGCCCTTCGATCAACAGATCAACCTCGGCATTGCGCACGTCGTCGATCGAGAAACTGTCATCAAACAGACGAACCAGTGGGCCAAGCGAGCAGGACGCGTTATTATCCTTCGCCTTGCCCAGCAGCAGCGCGCTGCGCCCTTCGATGTCGCGCAGGTTGACGTCATTGCCCAACATCGCGCCGACCGCCTCGCCGCCCGCATTGACCAGCAGCACGACTTCGGGTTCCGGATTGTTCCATGTGCTGTCGCTGCGCACGCCGACATCGGCCAGCGCGCCAACCGTGGCCAGCACGGGTGCCTTGGTGAAGACTTCAGCATAAGGCCCGATGGCAACTTCGAGATATTGCGACCACAGGCCATCGGCGATCAGCAGTTCTTTCAGCGCCTCGGCCTCGGCCGAACCGGGGACGACCGAACGGATCGAGCCGCCCACACGTTCCTCGATACGGGCGCGGATTTCCAGAGCCTTGCTCGAATCGCCGCGCGCGCGTTCCTCGATCACGCGTTCCAGCGTGCTGGTGGCGAAGGTCACGCCGCAGGCCTTGATGACCTGAAGGTCAACCGGGCTGAGCCATGCCGCGTCGAGTTCATCGAGCGGCCCCAGAGAGCGACCCGCCGAAGCGTTAAGAGGCAAAGCTTCTACCAATTGCGAAACCGTGGGCGCCACACCCGACATGTCATAGGCAATCCCGCCCTCAACCAGAATGGGCGTAGGGCCTTCGGGCAATTGCACGCGGCCAAGGAAACGCGCCCCACGCCAATCGGCGGGCAGCAGAGCCGCGAAGGAAGAAATTCCAGACATTTTCTCTCCAGACAGCATTTTCGACAGCCAACATTGCGGTGTGACGTTGACTTATGTTGATAGCGCTACCATCATGCAAATGCCCCTGCTGTCAAGTGGTTTCGCTCCACGGGCGCGGGGGCGGACAGGAAAATGCTGACATCATGGCAAAGCGGCATTAGTGCTGTTCCGAGGGAGAGTTGTGAAATGACCGAGAAGTCCACCCGCCGTTTTCGTTCACAGGACTGGTTTGCCGATCCGGCGCGCTCCGACATGGTGGCGCTCTATCTGGAACGTTTCATGAATTACGGGATCACCCCGGATGAATTGCGTTCGGGCCGCCCGATCATCGGCATCGCGCAAAGCGGCAGCGACCTCTCGCCCTGCAACCGCATCCACCTCGAACTGGCCAAGCGGGTGCGCGACGGCATTCGTGATGCGGGCGGGATCTGCATGGAATTTCCGGTCCACCCGATCTTTGAAAACTGCCGACGCCCCACCGCTGCGCTGGATCGTAATCTGGCCTATCTGGGGCTGGTCGAGATCCTTTATGGCTATCCCATCGACGCGGTGGTGTTGACCACGGGTTGCGACAAGACCACCCCCTCACAGGTGATGGCGGCAAGCACGGTGGACATTCCCGCCATTGTGCTCTCGGGCGGGCCGATGCTCGATGGCTGGCATGAAGGCGATCTGGTCGGTTCGGGCACGGTGATCTGGCGCAGCCGCCGCAAGCTGGCCGTGGGCGAGATCGACGAGGAGGAGTTCCTTCAGCGCGCCTGCGATTCGGCGCCCTCGGCGGGCCATTGCAACACGATGGGCACGGCCTCGACCATGAATGCCGTGGCCGAGGCGCTGGGCCTTTCTCTTCCCGGATGCGCCGCCATCCCCGCCCCCTATCGCGAGCGCGGCCAGATTGCCTATGAAACCGGCCGCCGCATCGTGGAAATGGCCTATGAAGACCTGCGCCCGTCCAAAATCCTGACGCGTGAGAGTTTCCTCAACGCCATCCGCGTGGTCACGGCCATCGGCGGGTCCAGCAATGCCCAGCCCCATATCGTCGCCATGGCCCGCCATGCGGGCGTGGAAATCACCGCCGCCGACTGGATGGAGCATGGCTATGACCTGCCGCTGATCGTCGATATGCAGCCTGCCGGGCGTTTTCTGGGCGAGCGATTCCACCGTGCGGGCGGCGTGCCTTCGGTGATGTGGGAATTGCTGCAACAGGGCGTGCTGGACGGCGATTGCCTGAGCGTGACGGGCGAAACGGTGGCGGAAAATGTGGCGCTGCGCCCTGCCCGCGACCGCGAGGTTATCCGCCCCTTTGCCGAGCCGCTGAAGGAAAAGGCGGGCTTCCTTGTGCTGTCGGGCAATCTGTTCGATTTCGGTATCATGAAGACCAGCGTGATTTCCAAGGAATTCCGGGGCCGGTACCTGTCCAACCCCGATGCCCCCGGCACATTCGAGGCGCGCGCGGTGGTGTTTGAAGGGGGTGATGATTATCACCACCGGATCGATGATCCTGCGCTCAACATCGACGAAAACTGCATCCTCGTCATGCGCGGCGCTGGCCCACAAGGCTGGCCGGGCAGCGCGGAGGTTGTGAACATGCAGCCCCCCGCCGCCCTCATCCAGCGCGGGGTGCAATGGTTGCCGACACTGGGCGATGGGCGTCAGTCGGGCACGTCCGACAGCCCCTCGATCCTCAATTGCTCGCCCGAAAGCGCGGTGGGCGGCGGCTTGTCATGGCTGCGTACGGGCGACATCATCCGCATCGATGTGGTCAAGGGCACCTGCAACGCGCTGGTTTCGGACGAGGAAATCGCCCGCCGCCGGGCCGAACCCCTGCCCCCTGTTCCGCCCAGCAATACGCCTTGGGAGGAGCTCTACCGCGAAAAGACCGGGCAGATGGGCGAAGGCGCCGTGCTCGAAATGGCGGTCAAATATCGCGGTCTGACGGCCAAGACGCCCCGTCATAACCACTAATGGAAAAATGCCGCTGTACCCTTTGTGGGAACAGCGGCATTTGTACCTTTGCTATTATTGCGGGTCTTAGAAACGATCCGCGTTCATCACCTTGGTCCATGCCTTGGCAAAGTCGCGGACGAATTTTTCGCCTGCATCATTGCTGGCATAGACCTCGGCCACGGCGCGCAATTCCGAATTCGATCCAAAGATCAGATCGACCGGCGTTGCACTCCACTTGGCCCCGCCCGTGGCCCGGTCCGAACCGATATAGGTCGCGCCATCGGGGGCCTTTTTCCACGCCGTGCCCATGTCCAGCAGGTTGACGAAATAGTCATTCGTCAAAGTGCCGGGACGCGCCGTGAATACGCCATTGGCGCTGTGCCCGGTGTTGGCGTCCAAGGCGCGCATACCGCCGACCAGAACCGTCAGTTCCGGCACCGACAGGCCCAGTTGATCGGCCTTGTCGATCATCGCCTCGGCAGGGGCCTGCCAGTTTCCGGCCGCATCATAATAATTGCGGAACGGATCGGCCTTGGGCTCCAGCACGGCAAAGCTGGCCGGATCGGTCTGATCCTGCGTCGCATCGACACGCCCCGGCGTAAAAGGCAAGTCAAGCTTGACGCCAGCCTTGGCCGCGGCCTGTTCCACCGCCGCATTGCCGCCCAGAACAATCAGGTCGGCCATGCTGACCTTCTTGCCACCGGGCGCGCTCTTGTTGAACTCGGTCTGGATCGCGGTCAGTTTGGCCAGAACCTTGTCCAGTTCCGCCGGATCATTGACCGCCCAGCCCTTCGCCGGGTTCAAACGGATGCGCGCACCATTCGCGCCGCCCCGCATATCGGTATTCCGATAGGTCGATGCCGATGCCCAAGCCGCGCGGATCAATTCGCGCTGTTCCAGCCCGCTGGAGAGCAGCTTGCCCTTGAGCGCGGCGATATCGGCCGCATCCACCATCGCATAATCCGCCTTGGGCAGAGGGTCCTGCCAGACGAAGCTCTGGGCCGGGATTTCATTGCCGATATAGCGCGCCTTTGGCCCCATATCGCGGTGGGTCAGCTTGAACCACGCACGGGCAAATGCATCAGCATAGGCCTGCGGATTCTTGCGCCATTTGGTCAGGATCGCGCGGAAAGCCGGATCTTCCTTCAGCGCAATATCGGTCGTGAACATGATCGGGGCATGAGTCACACCCGCGACATGGGCATCAGGCACAATCTTGGCCTGATCGGCATTCTTGGGCGTCCATTGCGTGGCGCCCGCCGGGCTCTTGGTCTTGACCCATTCAAAGTTGAACAAGTTGTCCAGATACTGGCTGGTCCATGCGATTGGGTTGGCCGACCATGCGCCTTCAAGGCCGCTGGTCACGGTGTCCTGCGCATTGCCCTTGCCGCATTTGTTTTTCCAGCCAAGGCCCTGATCCTCGATCGCGGCGGCGGCCGGTTCGGGGGCAACGCATTCCTCGGGCTTGTGCGCGCCATGCGCCTTGCCGAAAGTGTGGCCGCCAGCGATCAGGGCTGCGGTTTCCTCGTCATTCATGGCCATGCGGCCAAAGGCGCGGCGGATGTCGGCAGCGGCGGCAATCGGGTCGGGCACGCCATTGGGGCCTTCGGGGTTTACATAGATCAGGCCCATCTGCGTGGCGGCCAGCGGGCCTTTGAGATCACCCTTGGCATCGCGGCGGCCATTGTTGGCGTCCAGCCACTTCTTCTCGCTGCCCCAGAACACCATGTCGGGTTCCCACGCATCGACGCGCCCACCGGCAAAGCCCAGCGTCTTGAAACCCATTTGCTCCAGCGCGACATTGCCCGCCAGAACCATCAGGTCGCCCCAGCTGATCTTGCGGCCATATTTTTGCTTCACCGGCCAGATCAGGCGGCGCGCCTTGTCGAGGCTGGCATTGTCGGGCCAACTGTTTTGCGGATCAAAGCGCTGTTCGCCGCCAGAGCTGCCGCCGCGGCCATCCACCGTGCGATAGGTGCCCGCGCTGTGCCAGGCCATGCGGATGAAGAAGGGGCCGTAATTACCATAATCGGCGGGCCACCACGGCTGGCTGGTGGTCAGCACCTTGGCAAGGTCGGCCTTGACCGCCTTGAGGTCGAGCGATTTGAATTCCGCCGCATAATCGAAATCGGCGCCGTAAGGGTTGGACGCCACGTCATTCTGGCGCAGCGGGCTGATGTCCAGACGGCTAGGCCACCAATCCTTGTTGGTGGTGGCGCTGGGTGATGCGTCGGTCTGCGCAAAGGCTGGCGCGCACAGCGAGAGCAGCGCAGTGGCCGCCATGAGCCGTGCGGCGCGGGAAAAGGGCATGTTCGGCATGGTTGAAAACTCCTGCTTCTTGGCCATTCATCGGCGAGCAAGGAATTATCACCGCCCATTTTCGGGGCTAAATCGATTATAGTCGTGGCAATAATTGCCAATTCCGATTTTTGACACACAGAGCCAGCCGCAACCCACGATCAAGATTTTCTAATCCTGTACCAAACAAGCGTTGCTGGATCATACTCAACTTAATAAGTAGAGATTTTCCTGTCCGACGGAGATGCTTCCCTCTCTCCGTCGGGCCGCGGCTTTTGATCCATCGTGTCAGCTTGCTCCGCGTCAACAACGGCTAAAGCGGCACGAGGCTGGCGGCGCATCCACGCTCTGTGTCTCGTGCTTTGTTGCACAGATAGGACGTATGAGACATGCCCATTGCCACGCCATTTTCCCGCCCCCGCCTGTCCCCTGCCCGCCCGCGTTTGCGCGCGAACACGGCGGGCGCCCCCTTGCCGCATCCCTCGTGGCGGCCTACCGGATTGAGCCATGACCAACATCAACCCATCAGCGCCGCAGAATTCTGGCAACGCCTCGGGCTTTGAACCGCCTCTGGTCGATCTATCGGCGCTGGCGGATCAATTGCGCGGGCGGCGGCATCAATGGCGCCTGTCCCAGGATCATGACTCGGCCTATGGCGCGCATGGGTTTCCCTCGCGTTTGGCGCTGGGTCAAATTCTGGACAATCTGGCCTCGGCGCTGTTTCCGATGCGGTTGGGGCCGCGCGGGTTGACGCTGGATACAGAGGACGCCTTTGTCATCGCCTCGCTGCGCAGGGCGCTGCCCGATCTGGCGGCGCAGATCCGCATGGAACTGCACGCGGGCCGGGCGCAGAACGAGGCCGAAATCCACGCACAGGCCAATGCCATCGTCACGGCGCTGGCCGATAATCTGCCCGATGTGCGCCGGTTGCTCGACACCGACTTGGAGGCTGCCTTTGCCGGTGATCCCGCCGCGCGCACGGTGGACGAGGTGTTGCTGTGCTATCCGTCGCTGACGGCGATGCTGCACTATCGTATCGCCCATGTGCTGTACCGTCAGGGCGCGCCGCTGGTAGCGCGGATCATCACCGAAATCGCCCATTCGCGCACCGGCATCGACATTCATCCCGGCGCGACCATTGATGAAAGCTTCTTCATCGACCACGGCACCGGCGTCGTTATCGGCCAGACCGCCATCATCGGCAAACGCGTCCGCCTGTATCAGGCCGTCACCCTTGGCGCGCGCAGCTTTGCCTCGGATGAAAGCGGGCGCCTGCTGAATACGCCGCGCCATCCGGTGATCGAGGATGATGTGGTGATCTATGCGGGCGCGACCATCCTTGGCCGCATCACCATCGGCGCGGGCAGCGCGATTGGCGGCAATGTCTGGTTGACCAAATCCGTCGCCCCGCGCAGCGTCGTGCGTCAGGGCACGCCCAGCATCTCCATCGAAACCGACCCGCTGGAAAATTGGCCCTAAGCGGCAACCGACCGGGGCTTTGCGCCCCAGTCGAAATGCAGGTCCGACCTTTCGGCAAAACAGGCCAGATTGCCCGCCTGCGGCGGCATGGGCCGTGCGCCGGTCAGCACCTTTTGCGGCACATGCGGCGCCAGCATCTGCATTAGACTGTAGGCATAGTTGCGCAGCAAGGATCCTTTGAGCAGCGCCACCTTGGTGCTGGATCGCGGGAACAGGCGATGCGATTGGGGCAAGACTTTGAGCCCTTCGCCATGGCCGTTGATAACCGCCATTTGCGCGACAATGCCCACCCCCATGCCAAGGCGTACATAGGTCTTGATCACATCGGCATCCATCGCCGTCAGCCGCAGATCGGGCGACAAACCCGCCGCGGCAAAGGCATCGACCACCGCCGAACCGCCCGCAAAATCCCGGCTGTACGTGATCAGCGGAAAACCGGCGATGTCGGCCAGAGTGGGCGCCGACAAACGCGCCAGAGGATGGCCATCGGGCACAATCACCACATGGTCCCAATCGAAACAGGGAAAGGTGGACAAATCGGAAACCTCGTCCAGCGCCTGTGTCGCAAGGCCAATGTCCGCTTCGCCGCGCAGCAGCATGTCCGAGACATAGCGCGGCGTGCCCTGACGGATTTCGACCTCTACATCGGGAAATTCACGGGCAAAGCGCAAGAGAACCGGCGGCAGGACATAGGAGGCCTGATTATGCGTCGCCGCAATGGTCAGGCGCCCCTTGTCCTGCGCCACGAATTGGGCCGACAGGCGTTTGAGATTGTCCGCCTCGTGCAACAGGCGTTCGACCACATCGGCCACCTGTCCGCCCGCCTTGGTCACGCCGACCAGCCTTTTGCCGCGCCGGACAAAGATGTCGATGCCCAGTTCGGCCTCCAGATCGCGGATCTGTTTGCTGACGCCCGATTGGGACGTAAATAGCTGGTTGGCAACCTCGGTCAGGTTGAGGTCATTGTGCAATGCGGCCCGCACATAGCGCAATTGCTGGAAATTCATGCGGCCCCTCTGATGTTTGCCTCGATATGTCTATCTCATTAGTTGAGTATATTCCACCAAGGCAAACAACATAGTCTTGGCCGCACATCAGACCAGCTATTGCGCCAAGGCACCCTCCTGTTCACGCCGCATCTGCATCAAACGTCGCCGGGCCCGGATGGCCGCCGCATCAGACGGCAGGATCACCGGACGCATCTCCCAAAAATCAAGCCCGTTCATTGCGGCCTGCTGAGCACGGATCATCGGCTCGTCTTCCTCCAGAAAGACTTTGCGCGCCATGCGGGCGGCCTCATCGCCATGTTCGCGGGTGAAGAAGTAGTGGGTTTCACTCTGGCTCTTGGGCGTCAGGATATGCGGATTGGCCATGGGCGGGACCAGAAAGTTGCGCCTTTGCCCATCGTCACGCGCCATGCCGATGAACAGCGCCAGAGACGCCGGCGCATGCCAGCGAATATGCATCCATTGGTCAATCGCCTCGCCATCACCCACCATGGCGGCGGCCCATGCGGGCGGGCGCGATCCGGGCATATCCCACTTGTTCCAAACCGCGCCGGTATCATCGCCCTCCACGGTTTGCCGCCCGGATTCGAACAGCGCGCCATTCACGCCGAACGTCTCGACATGAAGAAATTCGGCATGGCTGAGATCGAGCAGATTGTCCGCGATCAGTTCGTAATTCACATCCATCAACAGATGGTCGCGCGCATCGCGATCATCATCGATAAATCCGAAATCCGGGATCGTCGCAGGATCGGCCAGGTTTTCATCCCCCGGCCAGAACCACAAGGCCCCATGCCGTTCCACCAGCGGTCGCGTCGCCACCCGCGCCTGTGGCGGCAATTCGCGGCCAAACGGGTTGAACACACAGGCGCCATCCATGCCAAAGGTCAAACCATGATAGCCGCAGGCAACGGTATCCCCCACCCGCTTGCCCCGGCTGAGCGGAACAAAGCGGTGCGGGCATTTATCCGCCATCATCACCCATTCACCGCCCGAATGGCGCAGGATCAACCACGGTTCATCCAGCAGCGTTCGCGCCAGAAATCCCTCCTGCGGCACTTCATTGGCCCATGCGGCCATGTACCAGGCATTGCGGACAAAATCCCCCATCGACACGTCTCCTCTCCAATCGGGAACGGGTCATGCCAATGGTGTTGATTACTGCACGCCCGCACCCACACGCGGGATTGTCCCGCCCAAAAAGCTGTGGGGCCTGCAGCGGACGCCCGTGGGCGCCTTGCCAGATCGACCATGCCGATCATCAGGCTGTACCCGCGTTGCGGGCGGGGCAATGGATAAATTGGAACGGTGATTCGAGTCAAGCATGCCAACGTGCCTTGGCATCTACTCAAAAGGAAATTGGCGCGCCCGACAGGGTTCGAACCTGTGACCCCAAGCTTAGAAGGCTCGTGCTCTATCCAGCTGAGCTACGGGCGCGCATGCCGTGAACCGGCCTAAAGCCGACAGGCGAACCACCCCATAGCGACAATGATGGGATAGCGCAAAGGTGGATCGACAGATCCCGTCAAATGTAACAAAAATGTCATTAGTTCAACGGCATATAAAATCCATATAATCGCCAAATATGACAGTCCATGTCACAGGAACGGAACAGATCTGTCAAATTCCATCCCTAGCGCGACCCCAAGTTTACTGACTAAGAACGGGGCACATCCATGACATCCTCCTTTGCCGCGCGACGCGCCGTGGGCCGCGTGCGCCTTGCCTTGCTTGGCTCGGCCATGTTCCTTCCCTTTGCCGCGCATGCTGTTGAAGCACCTGCGGCCGCAGATGCCGCCGCCGCCGATGATGGTCAATCCATCGTCGTTCAGGGCGCGCGTCCGATTGCCGAATCCGAAGCCGCCGCGCTCAAGGTTCAGCAATTGTCCGATTCGCTGGTGACGGTGGCGGCATCGGACGCCGTGGGGCGCCTGCCGGACCAGAACATTGCGCAGGCCGCAGGGCGTCTGCCGGGTGTGGCAGTCGAACGCGATCAGGGTCAGGCGCGCTATATCTCGCTGCGTGGCGGCCCCAAGAACTGGACCACCCTGTCCTTTGACGGCGTCAATGTGGTCAGCCCCGAAGGGCGCAAGAGCCGCTTTGACTCGGTGCCTTCGGCCATCGCGGGCAAGATCATCATCAACAAGGCCGTGACCCCCGACATGCCGGGCGAAACCGTGTCGGGCAACGTCAATGTCGTCACTCGCTCGGCCTTTGATTTCAGCGGCCTGCACATCAACGGCAAGGCCGGTTATGGCCAGCAGGAATATGGCAGCCGCCCGGAATATGAAGGCTCGCTGGTCCTGTCCGACCGTTTCAACGTGGGCGAAGGCGAATTGGGCGTGCTGCTTTCGGGCAGCTATTACCAGCGCGACATGGTGACCGACAATTTCGAAAATGACTGGGAAAATGTCAGCCAGGACAAGCGCCCCGGCAATGCCAACCGCATCTGGGTGGCCGAAAGCGAAAACAAGCTCTATCGCCTGACGCGCAAGAACTGGTCGGTGTCCGGGCGTCTGGATTACAAGCCGAACGATCGCAACACGATCTCGTTCAGCTCGATCTACACGATTTTTTCCGACGACGAAGCGCGCGACAATTACCGCTTCGACATGGATGACAAGCAATCCTCGCTGAGCAATGCCAGTGCGGCCTGCGACACGTCGGTCAAGTCGTCCTATGCGACCTCGGCCTATGCCGATGTGTGTTCAGGCAACACGCCCACCAAGGGCACGATCTATGGCATCGACATCCGCCAGCGTTCGACCCTGCGCGCCTATCGCCAGTCGATCTTTACCAACACGCTTCAGGGCAGCCATGAATTCGACGGCGGCTGGGCGCTGAACTGGACCGGCAATTATACCGAAAGCAAGGATGACCGCTCGGTCGTGGGCGAAGTCACCTGGGACAGCCCCAGCACGCTGACCGCGCGTCCGACGGTGGCCTATGATTTGACCAACCCCAACCTCTCGACGCTGGCGCTTTATACGACCAACAGTTCGGGCGGCGTCCTGTCGGCGGGCACGCGCGTGACGGACATCGACACGTTCACCAAACCTGCGTCGTCCTTCAATCTGCTGGACGCCATCGACATGACCCGCGCCTATACCGGCCGCGTCGTCCTGTCCAAACAGACCGAATTCCTTGGCGGCAACCTGACGCTCAAGGCCGGTTTCCAGTTCGACCAGCGCACCAAAACCGCCAATGAAATGCAGATTTCGGTGTCGGGCACGTCGAATCTGGCGGCGCTGGGCCTGGCCGATTACAGCAGCTTTTCGACGAACCAGCCCTTTATGGGCAAGATCGCGATGGGCTATACGTTCCACTATTTCGACACGGCCAAGATGCGCGCAGCATCAGACAAGGCGCGTCAGCTTTACGCACGCACGCCCGTCACCGACAACAATTACCGCGTACAGGAACAGGTCTATGCCGGTTTCCTGATGGGCACCCTGCGCTATGACTGGGGCAGCATCCTGGCCGGTGTGCGTTTGGAAAACGTGACCAACAGCGGTAATGCGGTGGGCACGATCACCAACTCCGCCGGGGTTTCGACCACCAGCAACCTGTCGGCCAAATCGAGCCAGTTGCTGGCCTTCCCCAGCCTGCATTTCAACTATAACGTCGATCAGACCAAGAAGCTGCGCCTCTCCTTCACCACCGGCGCGGCGCGCGCCGATTATGACCAGATGCGCCCCAACGTGGTCGTCAGCGACACCAATCAGGCGATTTCTGGCGGCAACCCTGCGGTCAAGCCAGAGCGCGCCTATGGCGTGGACGCCTATTTCGAATGGTACATGCGCCCCAGCGGCTTCCTGATGGCGGGCCTGTATTACAAACAGGTTGAGGACGTTCTTTACACCTCGGTGCGCACCTACGGCTCGACCTCGCTCAATGCGAACGGTGTGGATCGCTCGAACTATCTCTTTTCCGGCATCAACAATGCCGGCAAGGGCCACCTGATGGGTCTGGAAGTCGCGTTTCAGCAAAGCCTTGAACCTTGGGTACAAAAGGCGGGCCTGCCCGACTGGATGGGCGGTTTTGGCATCAACGCCAACATGATGCTGAACGACAGTTCGGTGACCAAGGCGGCTTATGGCGCCTATGCCGCGCGCAAGGTACGCCTGCCCAACACCTCGGACATGGTCTATAACCTTGGCGGCTATTACGAAAAATATGGCCTGACCCTGCGCCTGCAATATCAGTATCGTTCGAAATGGCTCGACGCCATCGGCGATGACCTGTCGGCAGGCGGCGACAGCTATTGGGCGGCGGACGATGAAATGGACTTCTCGGCCCGCTATCAGATCAACAAGCGCCTCTCGATCTATTTCGACGCCTCCAACCTGCTGAACCAACCGGGTCGCCGCTTTGTCGATCCCAGCGGGTTGATCAACGCCAGCGGCGGTTCGGCCACGTTCAGCCAGAACTACACCACCGAATGGGAACGTTTTGGACGCCGCTTTACCGGGGGTGTTCGCTTCAACTTCTGATGACGGGTCAGGGTTGATGTACGAAAGGGCGCTCCATCCGGGGCGCCCTTTTTCTTGCGCCATCACGCCATTGCGGGTTAGCGTGAAATCCATGAGCCAATCCCCCCTCTTCCGCATCGAAGGCAGCGCGGGCGCGCGTCGCCACTTTCGCTATTTCGATTATGTGATGGTGGCCTTTGTCACGATCCTGCTGCTGTCCAACCTGATCGGGGCGGGCAAGCGTGCGGTGGTCGACCTGCCCCTGATCGGCCCATGGCCTTTTGGCGCGGGCGTAATGTTCTTTCCTATCAGCTATATCATCGGTGACGTTCTGACCGAGGTCTATGGCTATGCCCATGCGCGGCGCTGCATTTGGGTCGGCTTCTGGGCGCTGATCTTCATGGTGTTTATGAGCGTGGTCGTCGTGGCGCTGCCGCCCGATGCGGGATGGACCGGACAGGCCGCCTATGAAAGCGTGTTCGGCCAAACCCCGCGCATCGTCTTTGCCTCTGTCGCGGCGTTCTGGGCGGGGGAATTCGTCAATTCCTTTGTCCTTGCCAAGATGAAGATCGCTACCAACGGATCGAAGCTGTGGACTCGCACCATCGGTTCAACCATCTTTGGACAAGCGGTGGACAGCGCGCTCTTCTACCCCCTCGCCTTCTATGCCGCCGACGGCTGGACCGGGGCGCAGGTGATGCAGGTCGCATGGACCCAATGGGCCATCAAGGTCAGTTGGGAAGTCATCCTGACCCCGGCAACCTATTGGGTGGTGGGCTTTTTGAAAAAGCGCGAAGGGGTTGAGGTGTTCGATACGGACACGTCCTTCTCGCCTTTTGCCAAGGCGGCGGAGGTTTAAGGGGGTTTGAAGTTTGG
This sequence comes from Novosphingobium sp. Sphag1I, assembly GCF_056279125.1. Classification (NCBI taxonomy): domain Bacteria; kingdom Pseudomonadati; phylum Pseudomonadota; class Alphaproteobacteria; order Sphingomonadales; family Sphingomonadaceae; genus Novosphingobium; species Novosphingobium sp. Sphag1I. The sequence continues at coordinate 43,054 of NZ_JBWBQS010000010.1, forward strand.
CCTCCGGCGGGCAAAGGGCGGGGGCCCTTTGCAATCCCATGAATGGGGTGGTGGTTGAGTTCGTCGATATGCGCTGATCCGCGAAGCGGGTTAATAGCCTGCGGCGCTGCAAGGTTGCACCAAGGGTGAAATCCCGCGCCACACAGACAGTATCGGGATTGCAAAGGGCTCCCGCCCTTTGCCCGCCGGAGGCACCCCCTCCCTCACCATCAATCCGCAATCAACGCAATCGCCAGATAGACAATAAAGAGCGACCCAAACCCCAGAATAGCGCCAAGGGCAAAAGCCACGCGCACCAACGTCACGTCGAGACCGAAATAGGCCGCAATGCCCGAACAGACACCAAAGATCTTCTTATTGCGGCGGTCGAGCATAAAGCCATTGGTGGGGCGGATGGGGTCATAATTGGTCATCGGTTTTCTCCTTGGCGCGGGGCTGGTCGGTTGCCGCCGCTGATACCGATGGAACTGCATGGCCCGTGCCAAATGCGGAAAGTCTGGGAATTCTGCCGATCCCGCGCAAAGGCGTCGCCGCCGCATGGCGTAAATCCCTATCCCTTGGCATTTTTCACCAAGGCTGGCATGGGTCGCACAATCCCGCTACAGCGCGGCCCATGGCGCTTGATCGCATCCGTCTGGGCTGGTTCCGCAACCACCGCGCCACCGCGCTGGAGGGGACGGGAAAGTTCAACCTTCTGGTGGGCGAAAACGGCGCGGGCAAGACCAATATCCTTGAGGCCATTTCGCTGTTTGCGCCGGGACGCGGGCTGCGCCGGGCGGCCCTGCCCGATATGGCGGGACAGTCGGGCGACGGGGCCTTTGCGGTTTCGGCCGACCTGTTGCACGATGGCGTCGGGGTGCGTTTGGGCACGGGCACCGCGCCGGATAAACCGGGCCGCCGCATCGTGCGGGTCAATGGCGCGGATGCCAGCGCGCTGTCGCTTTCGGAATGGCTTGGCCTGTTCTGGCTGACCCCGGCGATGGACCGTTTGTTCATGGATTCGCCGGGCGGACGGCGGCGGTTTGTTGACCGTCTGGCGCTGGCGCTGGATCCGGCCCATGCCGCCCATGCCGCCCGCACCGAAGCCGCCATCCGCGAACGCAACCGCCTGCTCTCCGCCCCGCAGGAACCCGATGCGCGCTGGCTCGACGCCATAGAGGTACAAATTGCCGAGGCGGGGGGCGCGCTGGCCAGCGGGCGAGCGCGGCTGATCGAGGCACTTAACGCCAAGCTTGAAACCCTGCCCCCCTCGCCCTTTGCACGGCCTGCGCTCTCCTATCAGGCGGGCGGGCCGATTGTTGTGGCCGAACTGGCGCAGGCGTTGCGTGACAATCGCCGCCGGGATCGCGCGGCGCAGCGCACATTGACTGGGCCGCACCGCGACGACCTTGGCGTGACCATGGCGGCCAAGAACCAACCCGCCGCCGAATGTTCAACCGGCGAGCAGAAGGCAATGCTGATCGCCATCACGCTGGCCCATGCCGAATTGTCGGGCGATGCAGACCGTCCGCGCCTGCTGCTGCTGGATGAGGTTGCGGCCCATCTCGATCCGATCCGGCGCGGGGCGCTGTTTGAACGGCTGGAGGCTGGCGCGGCACAGGTATGGATGACCGGCACCGAAGTCGCGCCCTTTGACGCGTTGAACGGCAAGGCGGCCTGTTGGTGGGTGGCCGAGGGCAGCGTTACAAAAGAATAGGGCGGGAAGCGCAACCGCCCCCGCCCCGTAATGTTCGGCAAACGAACTCTCTTACGAGAACATTGCCATCCCGCCGTTCACATGCAGCGTCTGGCCGGTGACATAGCCCGCTTCCTTCGAAGCCAGATAGGCAACCGCCGCGCCAATGTCTTCGCCTTCGCCCATGCGGCCCATCGGGATGCGGCTGTTGAGCGCATCCTTCTGCGCATCGGGCAGAACGTCGGTCATCGCCGTGCGGATGAAACCGGGGGCGACGCAATTCACCGTCACATTGCGGCTGGCCAGTTCCTGAGCCAGCGACTTGGACGCGCCGACGAGGCCAGCCTTGGCGGCGGCATAGTTGATCTGGCCCGGATTGCCCGTGGCGCCCACGACGCTGGTGATGTTGATAATGCGGCCAAAACGGGCCTTCATCATCGGCTTGGTCGCGGCACGCATCAGGCGGAACGCGCCTTCAAGGTTGATGCGGATGACGGCTTCCCATTCCTCATCCTTCATGCGCATGGCAAGGTTATCGCGCGTGATCCCGGCATTGTTGACCAGAATATCGAGCTTGCCCAGACCAGCCATAGCGGCAGGGATCAGACCTTCAACGCTGTCCTTGTCCGACAGATCGGCCACCAGACACACATGATCGCCGCCAAGTTCGGCAGCAAACGCCTCCAGCTTGGCCTGATTGCTGCCCGAAAGCGCCAGACGCGCGCCTTGCGATGCCAGCGCGCGCGCCACCGACGAACCGATGCCACCCGATGCGCCCGTAACCAGCGCGGTCATACCCGTCAGATCAAACATCGCTCAAATCTCCTTCAGCAGCGCTTCGATGTCGGCCATCGTCACCACGCTGGTAATTTTCACGTCCTTGATGGTGCGGCCAATCATCGGCCCCAACACCTTGCCGCCCAGTTCGACGAACTCGGTCACGCCCGCGGCCTGCATGGCGATCACGCTTTCCCGCCAACGCACACGGCCGCAAACCTGTTCGACCAGCAACTTTTGCACCAAGGCCGGATCGGTCACGACATCGGCGGTCACATTGGCAAACAACGCCACCGACAGCGCGTCCGGCACGGTCTTGGCCAGCGCCTCGGCCATGGCATCGGCAGCAGGCTGCATCAGCGGGCAGTGGAAAGGCGCCGACACCGGCAAGGCCACGCCGCGCTTGATGCCATGTTCCTTGACCAGAGCAATGGCGCGGTCAATCGCGCCCTTGTGGCCCGACAGCACGACCTGACCCGGATCATTGTCATTGGCGACGGTGCAGACTTCACCCTCGGCCGCCGCCGCGGCCAGAGCAGACGCCTTTTCAATATCCGCGCCCAGCAAGGCCGCCATCGCGCCCACGCCCACCGGCACAGCCGCCTGCATCGATTGCCCGCGCAGTTTGAGCAAACGCGCCGTATCGGCCAGCGAGAAAGCCCCCGCCGCGCACAGCGCCGTATATTCGCCCAAAGAATGGCCCGCGACGAAGTCGGCCTTGTCGGCCAGACGGATGCCACCCTCGGCCTCCAGCACGCGCAGCGTCGCAATGGCATTGGCCATGATCGCGGGCTGTGCGTTCTCGGTCAGCGTCAGAGCGTCTTCGGGGCCTTGCGCCATGATCGCGGACAATTTCTGGCCCAACGCATCATCGACCTCTTCGAAAACCTCACGGGCAACGGCGCTGGCCGCAGCCAGTTCGACGCCCATACCAACCTTCTGGCTGCCCTGACCCGGAAAAACGAAAGCCCGCATTGCGCGATAATCCCTGATAAATGCAAAGTGGGCGCGGGTTATTGCGGATAGGCTTAAGACGCAAGACCAAACGGAACAATGCGGTTGGCCGCATCATGGCCAATATCCGCGCCGCCAAGAAACGGAATGGCGTGACGCGCGCACCACTGGGCCACGATCTGTTGCGGATCGGCGCCAAAGTCGCGGTCATTTTCGGGCACATCGGACACCCTGCCCAACCGTATCCCGGCCACGCCGCCCAGATGCGCCGTCACATGAAACATCAACCGGTCAATGGCATAGAGGTGTTCGCTCACCTCTTCGACCATGACCACATGGCCCGCCAGCCCCGGCATGATCGGCGTCCCCGCCAACATGGCCAGCGTGGTGAGGTTAAAGGCCACAACGGGATGCTTTTCCCCCATCAGCGCCGGTTCCAAACCATCGCGCGCGCCCGCAAAAAAGCCAAGGGCGCGGTGCAAGGCAGCCTCTCCGCCCGAACGGCGTCCATCAGCCACCATCGGGCCATGGCACACATGCCCCACCCGCGCCCGATAGAGCGCGCCCAGCATATAGCCCATGTCCGAATAGCCCATATAGGTCTTGTAGGCCGAAGCCGGGCCAAGCTGGGCCACGGCCTGCTGGGCGATGCGGTTGCTGCCGTAACCGCCGCGGGCGAACCACACCGCGTCCACGCCCGGATCATTGGCGCAATCCAGAAAAGCGGCCAGACGCACATCGTCCTCGCCCGCGAAATGCCCGCTGTTGGCGAAACATTGCGGGTGAAATTCCAGCGTCAGATCATATTGGGCCGCCACCGCCTGTGCTTTGGCAACATCGTCAGGCGTGATGGGACAGGCCGGGGCGCAAATGGCAATCTTGGTCATGGGAAAGAAGGCATATACAGTTGCTTCTGTTCGCGCCACATCCTAACCCGCGCAAATGGATAAAGACGCGCTGATTTCGACCTCTTGGTTCTTTTGCGGTATTGGCGGATCGGGCATGTTGCCTCTGGCGCTGATCCTGCGCGGCATGGGCGCGCGCGTCGCCGGATCGGACCGCAGCCGGGATCAGGGCCGCACGCCGGAAAAATTCGCATGGCTGGAAAGTCTGGGCTTTGACCTGTTCCCACAGGATGGCAGCGGGATGCAGGACGGCGCGCAGGTTATGGTCGCCAGCGCGGCGGTTGAGGACACCGTACCCGAAGTCATCCGCGCCCGCGAATTGGGATGCGCGCGGATGAGCCGGGCGCAATTGCTCTCCACCTTGTTCAACGCCGCCCCGGCACGCATTGCCATTGGCGGCACCAGCGGCAAATCGACCGTCACGGGCATGGCCGGGTGGATCTTGACTCAGGTGGGGCGTGACCCGACGATCATGAATGGCGCAGTGATGAAAAATTTCGTCGCCCCCGACGCCCCCTTTGCCAGCGCGCGGGTTGGTTCGGGCGGCGTGTTCGTGTCCGAGGTGGATGAAAGCGACGGCTCGATCGCGCTCTATAATCCCACGGTGGCGGTGCTGAACAATGTCAGCCTTGATCACAAGAGCCTTGAAGAATTGCGCGAATTGTTTGGCGATTTTCTGGCGCGGGCCGATGTGGCGGCGGTCAATCTGGACGATGCGGAAAGCGCCGCGCTGATCGGGCGGGCGCGCGATGTGGTGACGTTCGGCCTGACGCATCCCGATGCAATGATCGGCATTGCCCCCGGTTCGATCCGCGAAGAAGCGACAAAGATCAGCGCGACGATCGTTGATAGGCGCAGAGGGGAAAGCCATGCGCTGCATCTGGCCGTGCCGGGGCGGCATAATCTGGCCAACGGACTGGCGGCGCTGGCCGCAGCGGATGCGGCGGGTGTGAGTTTGGCGCAGGGCGTGGCGGCGCTGGAGGGCTTTAACGGCCTTGCACGGCGTTTCGATATCGTCGGCACCAGCGCGGGCGGCGTGACCGTGATCGACGATTTCGGCCATAACCCGGACAAGGTCAGCGCCACGCTCAAGACGCTCAAAACCCATCCGGGGCGCATTCTGGCGTTTTTTCAGCCCCATGGCTATGGCCCCTTGCGCCAGATGGGGCATGAATTGGCCGAGGTATTCGCCAACCTGATGGGGGCCGACGATGTGGTGATCCTGTGCGATCCGGTCTACTTCGGCGGCACGGTGGACCGCAGTCAGGGTTCGCAGCGCATCATCGACATGATCGAGGCCGCAGGCGGCAAGGCGCGCTATATCCCCGCGCGCGATGATGTGGCGACCTATTTGCTGCAAGAGGCGCGCAGCGGCGACCGCATTGTCGTGATGGGCGCGCGCGATGATACGTTGACTTTGTTCGCCAAAAACCTGCTGGCTCAGGTGCAATAGGCCATAAAAAAGGGCGCGGGAGGAGGCATTCCCGCGCCCTTTTCCGTCAAACGGGGGTGATCAGATGACCCGCACCTGCACCAGCGTTTGATTGACCAATTGATAGGCGATTTCGCCAAAGGTTACCGGGCCGGCCACCCCACCCACGGTTTTGCCTTCCAGATCGCCGAACAGATAGTTCAGGATGCAATTGCACGACCACATCGCGCCATCATGGTCATGGGCCGAAAACTGGGCAGCAAAGGCGGCGGGGTAATCGGCCACCGGTGCGGCAAAGGCGTAATCGATGCCGGGAAACACCGGGGCGTAGAGATCGACGTTGGCCGAACCCACGGAACGCAGCGAAGCGTTGATGCGCGCGCCGGAATAGTCGCCGACCAGAGGCAATTGCCCGCCTTCCAATCCGCGTTCGCGGATGTAATCGGCAAACAGGCGCTTTTGCCCGTTCACGATCACATCGGTGGGCGAAAAACTGGCTTCTTCAAAGCGCAGCGTGTCCACCCCGTCGGACGAGAAGATGTTCACGATCTCGACAATCGGCATCATCCCGTCGGGCAAATGGATCTGAAGCACGGCCGCACCATCGGTCAGAGCGCCCTTGCCCGAACCGTCATAGACATAGGCCGCCGAACCATCTTCGCCCAGATCAAAGCCCGCGATCCAGCCCACCGTGGGTTTCAGGAAGGCCAGCGGATAGGAACCTGCTTCCTTGGCGAAACGCTGATGCGCCTTGGACTGAAACGGCAGGATGGCCAGAGCAAAACCCTGTTCAGGGGCCTCCTCGGTGATATCCTGAAGCGCATCGGCGCTGTAATGATGCGAGGTGACAGGGCCCAGACCGGAAAAGTCGGTAACAAAGACGCGGGTCGCATCAACCATTTCGCCGCCGTCGGCGGTCAGGAAATAGGGCGTCGTGCCCCCAATCCAGTTACCGGCGGGCAATTGGTCCAGCGCCTCTTTACGCCCGGCAATGGCCAGAGGTGCGCCCGCGCGAATCAGGGCGATGGCATCGTCGATCGCCACCAACGCATTGAGCCGTCCGGCCATCGCGCCAGCAAAATCAGATGGAGCTAAGCTGTGCGATTTCATTGGCCAGTCCTCTTTCCCATTTTACAAAGAAATCATAAACTTCATCAGCTTTTTGTGCCGGGCTGAGTTTGCTCATTTCCAGTCGCTGACTGAGCATTTGCGCCCCCAGATTGGTGGTGCGCAATTTCTTTAATCCGCCATTTGCCAGCTTTTGCCAGCATGGCGCCGTCTTGGGTGGCAGAGCCATCAGGTTCCCCCTCGCAATATGCATTCTGGATGCGAGGGGTGATTAACGCTTTTAATTTTACGTTCGGGTGAAAGCGAAATCTGTATTACATCGTATTTCTATAAAATTCCAAAATCATGCGTAATTTATGCGTGAATACACGTAATTTCCATCTGATACAAATTAAGATCGAATATTATATAAAATAAAAATCAAAACAATTCAGATTAAAATCGTTTGATTTTAAGGAAGAATCATGAACCCTACGCAGACACGGGACCAAGAAGGCGAAGCAGCAACACTTGGTTTGAGGGTGCAGTTTTTCGAAGTCCAGCAAGAAGATTACGGCGCTTTTCCCCGCATCGCAAAGGCCCTGCGCAAATTTGCGCCCAGCGCGCTTGACCGCTTTTACGCCAAGGTTGCACGCACCCCAGCGATTGCCCGCTTCTTTCCGACCAGCGCGGCCGCCCAAGGTGCCAGCGACAAGCAATTTGCCCATTGGGTCGATCTGTTTGAAAGAAATGCCGACGGGCTGTCCCAATCCTATTATCAACGCGCCAGCCATATTGGCGACATCCATGCCCGGATCGGATTGCAGCCGACATGGTATACCGGCGCCTATGCCACGATCCTTCAGGATGTGATCAAGGGCATGATGCAGCAATCCATGCTGGGCCGTTTGGGCGGAAAGGCCGTGGCACAGGAGATTTCCACACTGGTCAAAATGGCCATCATGGACATGGACATTGCGCTGGGGGCCTATTTCCGGGCCGAAGAAGCCAAGCGTAAAAAGGTGGTCGATGACCTTTCCCACGCGCTTGAAGCCATGGCCAATGGCAACATGACCCATGGCCTGACCGACCTACCCGAAGATTATGCCAAGCTTCAGGCCGATTTCGAAGCGATGCGTCGTTCGGTCAATGCCGCGCTCAACGCCGTCACCTCCGCGGTCGAAACGATCAGTGCAGGGTCTGCCGAAATCCGCAGCGCATCCGACAATCTGTCCACCCGCACCGAACATCAGGCCGCCACGGTTGAGGAAACCACCGCCGCGCTCAACGGCCTGACCAACGGGATCAGCGAGGCCGCCGATGGCGCAGGGCGCGTCGAGGCCAGCGTTTCCCAGGCGCAGGAAGAAGCGCAAAAAGGCAGCGAAGTGGTGCGTGAGGCCGTGGACGCCATGGCCAGCATCGAAAATTCGGCCAAAGAGATCACGCAAATCATCAATGTGATCGACGGCATCGCTTTTCAAACCAACCTTCTGGCCTTGAACGCAGGGGTCGAGGCCGCACGTGCGGGCGATGCGGGCAAAGGTTTTGCCGTGGTCGCCAACGAGGTGCGCGCCCTTGCCCAGCGCAGCGCCGAGGCCGCCAAGGACATTCGCGCCCTGATCGGCACCAGCGTTGATCAGGTGACGCGCGGCGTTTCACTGGTCGATCAATCGGGTCAGGCCTTTACCCGCATCACCGGCAAGGTTGCCGATATTGCCGATCTTGCCATCAACATCGCCAAATTGAGCCGCGAACAGGCAGGCAATCTGGTCCAGATCAACGAATCCGTCGGCGATATCGACCGCAACACCCAGGCCAATGCCGCCGTGGCCGAAGAAGCCACCGCCGCCGCCCGCAGCCTTGCCTCGCAAGCGCAGGAACTGGCGCAATTGGTTGCCCGGTTTCAAATTGAGCGGACGGAAAGCGGCACCCCCTTTGGGTCGAGCAATCTGGCCACGATCGAGCCCAAGGTGCCGGTCGCCGCGCCGCGCCCCAAACTGGTGGCGGTCGCCCGCAATGAGGGCGCATTGGCCATCAAGCCGACGCCCGAACCGGCGGGCGAGACGGACGACTGGGCCGAGTTTTAAGGCCCCGCACCCATCAACAATTTGGAAAAACTCTTTGCAAAGATCTTAATTTCCCCGCCCGCTCCCCGTTTCTACTTTTGCCGAGAGGAAACGCCGGAGCCAAGACATGCTGCTCAATACCATCAATGATACAGTAGTTTATGTGCCACGCGCCGAGCGTATCAGCTTTGACATTCCGGTCCGCTATCGCCGGGGTGATGTGCGCAGCTCGACCCTTTTGATCAACCTGACCTGCGGGGGGGCGCGGGTTGAAGGCATCGAGGATTTGCGCTGCGGTGACAAGGTTACGCTCTACCTCCCCTCGCTCAAGCCCAAGGAAGCGACCGTGGTTTGGGTGATGGGTTTGGGTTCAGGGCTGGAATTTGACCGACCGCTGCATCCCGATATTTTCGAAAGTCTGGTCCTGCGCCATGCAAGGCGGCGCGACAGATCAGAAACGGACCGCCTGACCCAGATCGAAAGCCGCTATGACCGGCTGGAGGTCGACATACTGACAAATTGAACGGCAGAGGGGGCGAAAGGCCCCCTTTTTCATGCCCGGCCCAGCAATTTGGGCAAACCGTGCAACGCGCCCACAACCACCATGCCAATCACAAGACCAATAACCCCGGCAATCCCCGCGCCGGACAACCAGCCCAGCGCCGACCCGGCGGCTTCCTCGACATGATGGGCCACGCCATGTTGCCAATGGGCGGGCGCGGCCACGCCCAATTGCTCGCCCCCGTGCAGCAGGATGCCGCCGCCGACCCACAGCATCGCGGCCGTTCCGACATTGGCCAGAACCGTCAACAGCGGCGGCGTTCCCTTGACCAGACCGCGCCCAATGGCCCGCCCCAGCCCTGTGCCTCCCTTGGCCATGTGCAGGCCAATGTCATCCGCCTTTACGATCAGGCCCACCACGCCGTAAACCAGCACCGTGATCGCAATGCCGACAAGCGCCAGAATGATCCCCCGCTCCACCAGCGGCTTATCCGCGACCTCGGCCAAGGCAATCGCCATGATTTCCGCCGAGAGGATCAGGTCGGTGCGCACCGCGCCCTTGACGCGGGCGGCCTCAAACGCCTTGCCATCGCCGATCGGGCCGTCGAGCGTTTCGTCGTGATCATCCGCGCCCAGCTTTTCCAGCAGCTTTTCCGCGCCTTCATAACACAGGAACAAACCACCCAGCATCAGCAGCGGCGTGATCGCCCATGGCAAGAGTGCCGATAAAGCCAGCGCCAGCGGCAGCAGAATGATCAGCTTGTTAAACAGGCTGCCCCGCGCGATGCGGGCGATGACGGGCAATTCACGGTCGGGGGTAAAGGCATTGACATAGGCCGGTGTCACGGCGGCATCGTCGATGACAACGCCCGCCGCCTTGCTGCCCGCCTGCGCGACGCCGCTGGCCATATCGTCCAGCGATGCCGCGGCCGCCTTTGCAATCACCGCCACGTCATCCAGCAGCGCGATCAGTCCCGATGCCATTTAAGATCAAGCCCCCTTGAACAAGGCGGCCCAAATCATGCCGCCAGAATCAGAAAAATCCGATCAGATTGAACGACACATAGCGTGTATCGCCCCGCCGTCCATTGGGAGCGCTTTCCAAAAAGCGTCCACGCGCCAGATAGATACCGTCAAATTCGAACCGCAACCTTTTTGGCACCACCCAATAACGCAGGCGGGTGTCAAACTGATGGCCCGCAAAATCGCCCGAACGGCCCGTTACGTCGCGCACATTCGTCGTCGAAAAACTGTCACGGCTATCGGCCAGCCACAATCCGCGCCAGCCGACAAAGGCATCGAAGCGGTTGCTGGGCGTAACCTCGATCCGCAATCCGGGCGAGGCGATATTGGCGCGGCCAACGGCATTATACAGGCCGCTTGGCGCCAGATCGCCGCGACGGAAACCGAACAATCCATCGAAACGGCCATAGGTGCCCGATGTTCCATCGCCGCTGGCCCGGTCGAATTCGAACAGCAAATGCGGCTTCCATTTACCCGCCCAGGTGTAGCCCAAATGCGCGCGCAGGAAGGAGGCGCTGACCTGCAATGTCGCGGCGTTGGCGGCGGTGCTGGCGCTGGTATTGCCCCATTGATAGATGCCTTCAACACCGCCATCGACATGGCCGGGGCGCGGATCAAAACTGGCGCGCAGGCCGATATTGTTGAGCGAGCGGTCGCGCGTCGGGCGGCCCGGCGCATCACGCTCGCCAAAGCGGATATAGCTGATTTCGGACAGAAACGGGCTGCCCTTGCGTTGATGCGCCAGCAGGCCGCCGGTCAGGGCAATGTTCACATTTTCCGAATCCAGCGCAAAGCGATTGTCCCGCAAGGACACGCCATCGTCAGGCAGGCGCAAATGCGGCATCAGATAGAGCAGGGTCGACGTATAGCCCCCCGCCATCGTCGTGGTGACAATGGCCCCGGTATAGCTGTTGGTCGAATTGCGATAATCATCCGATGCGATCAGGCGACGCGAACCGATCCCGGCCATCATGCGTCCGGCCTGGACCGTGGTCTTGGTCCCCTTGCCCAAGGCCGCGCCCAAATTGGCCATGATATAGGCCTGTGCGGGTTCCATCACATTGACGTCATTGGTCGTCAAAGGCGTGCCCGGATTGGCGTTCCATTCGCGGCTGTCATAGATTTCGCCGACAAGCTGGATCGGCCCGCTTTTCCAATCCACGCGCAAGGTGGTGCGCATTCCCGGCAGCTGGTCACTGGCATTGACGCTGGCGCGCGCCTGCCCCTCGATCGTTTCGAAACGCGCGCGGATGGATCCGGAAACATGGACCCCATCCTCGGCCCGCGCCTCTCCGGCCCAGCACATCAGGCCAAACGCGGCCCAAAACCCCCATCTCTTCACGTCACAATTCCCCCTGGGCGCGCTCCTTAGGGGGCATTTTCTCTCTTCGAAACGCTAAAATCGCGGTTGGGCAAGTCTGCGTAATTGTGACAGGTCGGCGTCCATCAAAATTCAACGTCCAGATCTTCGATCTCTTCAACTTCCGCCAAGGCCGCCTCGCGCCATGCCGCCATGGGCCCCCATTCGGCAACCGTCTGGCAATAGGCGGCGCTGGGCGCGCTGAGCGTGACGGCATAGGTGACAAAGCGCGTGGTAACGGGCGCATACATGGCATCGGCAATCGTCGGGCGGACGCCGAACAGGAACGGGCCGCCATATTTGCTCAGACACTCCTGCCAGATCACTTCGATCCGTTCGATATCGGGCCGCGCGCCGGAAAAAACCGGGAATTTCTCGTGGCGAACCTTCAAATTCATCGGCAAGGCCGAGCGAAGATTGGTAAAACCGGAATGGATCTCGCCGCTGATCGAACGGCAATGGGCGCGGGCGATGCGGTCGGCGGGCAGCATATGCGCATCGGGATATAATTCGTTCAAATATTCGGCGATGGCCAGCGTGTCCCACACACTGGCCCCTTCATGCGTCAGGCGCGGGACCAGCACCGACGGGCTGAGCAGGAGGAGTTCAGCGCGGTTGGCCGCATCATTTTCCACCCGCTGTTCATCGACCTCAAGCCCGGCCAGTTGGGTCAGCAACCAGCCACGAAGGCTCCACGCTGAATAGGTCTTGCTCGAGATGGTGAGCGTTGCCTTGACCATTTCTCAATCCCTTCTGCGTTGATTTCGCTGTTGCAGCATAATCTCTTGCCAAGCGCAATGATGCAGCGCAGCATCCCGCCATTATTTCAGGCTGCGCATCATACCGAATCATAACATCGGGTTCAAAGATTGGCGGAACGAAACCATGCTCTATCAGGCCTATCAGACCTATTGCGACATGATGGAACCGTCGCGGCGGATGGCGGCCATGGCGTTGGACATGCGCGACCGTTTTTGGCCGGGGGCTGATGTCTGGGGCTGGCCGCGGCGGATGCATGCGCTTTGCGCGACTCACACATTGTCGGCCATCACCCATGCGCGCCCGTCCTTTGGGATCGAGGAAGTGCGTGTCGGCAATTCACGTGTTGCCGTGCGCGAAGAAATCCTGATCGAGCGCCCCTTTGGCAATCTGGTCCATTTCGCCAAGGATGAGGTGATGACGCCCCAGCCCAAGATGTTGGTGGTGGCCCCTCTGTCGGGCCATTATGCCACCTTGCTGGGCCATACGATCGAGGTGTTGTTGCGCGATCACGACGTCTATCTGACCGATTGGACCAATGCGCGCGATGTTCCCCTGAACGAAGGGCGTTTCGGGCTGGAGGATTACACCGATTACCTGATCTATTTCCTGCGCCACCTTGGCCCGCGCAGCCATATGCTGGCCGTGTGTCAACCCTGCGTATCGGCGCTGGCCGCGGTTGCCGTGATGAGCGCCGAGCGTGACCCCTGCACCCCGCGCAGCCTGACCTTGATGGGCGGCCCGGTTGATGTGCGCGAAGCGCCCACGGTGGTCAATGAACTGGCCAATGCCAACAGTCTGGCATGGTTCGAAGCCAACCTTATTTCGCGCGTCCCGTCGCGTTTCAAGGGGGCGGGGCGCAAGGTCTATCCCGGTTTCCTGCAATTGACCGCCTTTATGTCGATGAACCTTGGCCGCCATTTTGCCCAGTTCCGCAAACTCTATCAGGCGTTGGTCGACAAACAGGATGACGAGGCGAAAAAGATCGCTGATTTCTACGAAGAATATATGGCCGTGCTGGACCTGTCGGCCGAATTCTATCTCGAAACCATCGATCAGGTGTTTCAACAGGCCACTTTGGCGCGGGGCGAGATGATGCACCGGGGCCGCCGCGTCGATTGCGGAGCGATCCGGCAAACCGCCCTGCTGACCGTTGAGGGCGAGCGTGACGATATTTGCGGCGTGGGCCAAACGGCGGCGGCGCATCAACTTTGCACATCGCTGCGCCCCCATTTGCGGCGACACCATCTGCAACCGGGCGTTGGCCATTATGGCGTGTTTTCCGGATCAAAGTGGGAAAAGCAGATCTATCCACAGGTCCGCAATCTGGTTCTGGCGATGGGCTGATCGACCAACGCCGCGCTATCGTCCATGCGCAGGATCGGTTAAGGCGCCACCATGCTGAAACTGGACAAGGACGGCGCCGTTGCGCGCCTGATGATCGACCGCCCGGAACGCCACAATGCGATGAACCTCGCCATGTGGCGGGCCTTGCCCGTTTTGCTGGCGCAGGCCGTGGCGGATGAGGATGTGCGGGCGATTGTCCTGACGTCGGCAACGCCCGGCCTGTTTTGTGCCGGGGCCGATATTGGCGAAATGCTGGCCGCGCGTGATGATTTGGATCTGCGCATGGCGACGCAAGCGGCCATCAACGCGGCGCAGGCGGCGCTGGCGCAATGTACCAAACCCTTGATCGCAATGGTCGATGGTGATGCGATTGGCGGAGGATGCGGGCTGATTCTTGCCTGCCATATCCGACTGGCCACGCCGCGCGCCCGTTTCGGCATTACGCCCGCGCGGTTGGGCTTGGCCTATCCGCTGCATGACACCGCGCTGCTGGTCGATCTGGTCGGGCCGGGGCAAGCGCGGCGGTTGATGTTGACCGGCCAATTGATCGGTGCCGAAGAAGCCTTGCGCATCGGTCTCATCGAGGAAATAGCCGAAAGCGCGCATAACCTGCTTTCCTCCATCACCGCCAATTCGGCCTTTACGCATCGTGCCACACTGCACACGATCTCGCGCGTTCTGGCGGGGCAGAAGCAGGAGGATGCAGCGTCGCTGGCGCTGTTTGCTTCAGCCTTTGACGGGGCGGATTTTGCCGAAAGAGCCGAGGCGTTTTTGAAGCGGAAGGGGTAGTTTTGCCTCCGGCGGGCAAAGGGGCTCGGCCCCTTTGCGATCCCATTTGGGGGTGGTGCCCAAATTCCCAAGTCAGCGCCATTCCGCAAAGCGGCTTCATAGCCTGCGGCGCATCAAGGTTGCGCAACGTTGAACCCTTTACGCACCATAGACATTATCGGGATTGCAAAGGGCCCCCGCCCTTTGCCCGCCGGAGGCCCCTAACCCTTAACCAACAGGATGCGCCCCCAACCCAAACAACCTCTTGGCATCGGCATCCGCCACCTGCCCCGCCACCATGGCGCGGACATAATCGCCCACCATCGGCCCATGCTTGAACCCATGGCCGCCGCCCGCGATAGCTATATAGACGTTTTCGAAATCAGGATGACGGTCGATCAGGAAATTGGTCGTGCGCGCATCATCCACCTGACACACGCGGGATTCCATGATCGGCGCACCCGCCATGCCGGGGAAACGCGCAGCAATATATTCACGGCTCGCCCGGATCAGTTCTTCGCGCGGCATACGTTCAACCGTATCGGGATCAACCGCCACACGCGGCCCCGGCGCGACTGAATATTTCAGCCCCCGTTCGATGCTGCCAAAACCCCAGCCGCCGCGAATGTGATCGTGCCACAGCGGCTGATGCGGCCAGCTATAGCGCGGATCGCCCGCAGGCGTGCCGTAATAAAGATACTCGCTGCGCCAGACATTGACGCGCGGACGGGCGATTTCGGGAAACAGCTTTCCGCCCCACGGCCCCACGGCAAAGACATAGGCCCCCGCCGACAGACTCTCACCCCCATCCAGCTTCAGATTGACCAGACGCCCACCTTTGGCCTCACCCGGCACGGCGCGGGCAAAACGCGATTGGCCACCCTTTTTCTCGAACGCCTCAATCGTGGCCAAAACCGCCTCACGCGCCTTGACCAGCACCGAGGACGCCGCCGTTTCGACAAAGGCAAACTCCACATCATCAAAGGCCATTTGCGGGAAACGGCGACGCAATTCCTCGCGGTTGGCCACTTCATAGGGCAGTTTCAGCCCGTCAAATATCTTCCGCTGTGCCACCATCCCCGGCAACCATTCACGGGCCAATTCGATACGCGCGCTGGGATAGAGCAATTTGCGGCCATATTCGGCCTCCCGCATCCGCCATTTGGCCAGAGCCTTGGCCGACCAGGCCGAATAGAACGCCTGATCACCATAACCAGAACGGATGGAACGCGTTTCGCCCGACGATGACGCACGCGGGCTGACCGGGCCATATTGGTCCAGGCTGACCACCGACATGCCCGCCTCGCGCAATGACAAAGCGGCAAAGGCGCCAAACACCCCCGCGCCCACCACCGCCACATCGGGCAATCCCTTGGACAGCGCCGCCTTCGCCATTCCCGGCGCGGCCATCGTTGCGGCCGAAGTGGTCAGAAACTGGCGGCGATCAAACATGGCAAACCTCATTACAATCTGCCCCCGCCTTTGCCCCGCCGCGCCCTATCAACAAGCCGTCATTTTGCGGATAGCGCCATTTCCCCGCCGATTTCCTGCGGCAGAACCAGATTGAGCAGAAGCGCAATCAACGCCCCCGGCAAAACCCCGCTCGACAACAGGATACGCGGCGTTTCGGCCATATAGGCCAACGCGCCCGGCTCCAATTGCAACCCAAGGCTGAGCGAAAGCGCCGTGCCGAAGATCAGCATATTGCGCTGACTCCATTCCACCCGCGACAACATGGACAGGGCCGAAGAGGCCACCATGCCAAACATCACGATCACCCCGCCGCCCAGCACCTCAATAGGGATCGTGGTAATCACCGCCCCCACCTTGGGCAACAGGCCAGACACCACCAGCAAAGCCGCGCCAAGCGTCACGACATGGCGGCTCATCATCCCGGTCATCGCGATCAGGCCAACGTTTTGCGAAAATGTCGTGTTGGGCATCGCCCCGAACACCGCTGCCAGCGCCGTCCCGACGCCATCGGCGCCCACCGATCCCATCAATTCCTTGTCCGTGGCCGGACGCCCCGCCGCGCCTTCGCAAATGGCATCAACATCGCCAATCGTTTCGATGGAGGAGACAAAGCCCGTCAGCACAAAGCCGATAATCGCCGATGTGGACCAGCTCAGCCCGAAATGGAACGGCATGGGCAACATGAACCACCCCGCCCCGGCCACCGGCGCCAGCGAAACCCGCCCCATAGCAAAGGCCAGCACATAGCCCACCAGCAAACCGATCAGCACCGATGCCGTCGACCACACCCCGCGCCCATAAAATTTAAGCGCAAAGGTCGCCACCACCACCGTCCCGGCCAGCAACCAGCTTTGCCAAGCGCCATAATCGGGCGTGCCGATTTTGGTCGGGCCTCCTGCGGCATATTCCACCGCAATCCGCATCAGCGACAGGCCGATCATCAACACCACCAACCCCGTCACCATCGGCGGCAAGGCAAACCTGATCCGCCCCACCAGCCGCGACAGGCACGCATGGACCACCCCGCATGCCAAAGCTCCGGTCATCAAAGCCGACATGGCCGAAACGCCGCGCCCTGCGACAATCGGCACCATCACCGAAATATAGGCAAAGCTGGTGCCCTGAACCAAGGGCAGCCGCGCACCGATTGGCCCCATGCCGATCGTCTGCATGAGCGTCGCGATGCCGGCAAACAGCATCGACATCTGGATCATATAGATGAGTTCCGACGGATCACCCGACCCGAACCCGAAACCCGCCGCCCCCGCCACGATGATCGCAGGCGTGATGTTCGACACAAACATCGCCAGAACATGCTGGATCCCCAAAGGGATCGCCGAAGCCAAACCGGGAAAATAGTCCGGGTCACGCAATTGCTCTGGCGTGGGCTTGGTCGTCATGGCGTCTCCATCAGGCGGGATAGCGAGGATTGAGCAGCAGAAGTAATCGTGGCCGCATCGATCCGGGAAAGCGCAAAATCGCGTACAACCGCGCGGCCTTCGCAAAAAACGTCGCGCGGCGCGGCCGGAGGCGACAGGATCAGGCCCGCCACCTTGTCCCACGCCCCGCTGCTGGCGATGCCATTGACCGGCCAGATGGCCAGATCGGCGCGATAGCCGGGCGTCAATTGTCCCAGATCGCCGCGCCCCAAAACTTGCGCCCCGCCCCGCGTGGCAAGGCGCAGGGCCTCACGCGGGGTCATCGCTTCCGCGCCATGTTTGACCCGTTGCAGCAAGAGCGACTGACGCGCCTCGTTCAGCAAGTGGCCGCTGTCGTTGCTGGCCGAACCATCGACGCCAAGGCCCACCGGGACGCGGCGGTCGAGCATGGCGCGCAAGGGGGCGATCCCGCTGCCCAAACGGCAATTGGAGCAGGGGCAATGGGCCACGCCAGTCTGCGTCTGCGCAAAAAGCGCAATCTCGGCCTCGTCCAGTTGGACGCAATGGGCATGCCACACATCCGGCCCGACCCAGCCCAGCCCTTCCGCATATTGTCCCGGGCGGCACCCGAATTTCTCAAGGCTGTAGCGCACATCATCGGCATCCTCGGCCAGATGGGTGTGCATCATCACGCCCTTGTCACGGGCCAGCAAGGCGGCCTCGCGCATCAGGTCGCGGCTGACCGAAAAAGGCGAACAGGGGGCAACCGCCACGCGCACCATCGCGCCATCGTTGCCGTCGTGGAATTGGTCGATCACGCGGATGCAATCGGCCAGAATGGCATCCTCATCCTCGACCAGAGAGTCAGGCGGCAATCCGCCCGCGCTTTCCCCCACACTCATCGCACCCCGCGTGGCGTGAAGGCGAATCCCGATATCGCCCGCCGCCGCGATGGAATCATCCAGCCGCGAACCGTTGGGAAAAAGATAGAGGTGGTCGCTGCTGGTCGTACAACCCGACAGCGCCAGTTCGGCCAGCCCCAGCCGCGTCGCGTTGAAAATATCCTGCGGATTATAGCGCGCCCAGATGGGATAGAGCGTCTTGAGCCAGCCGAACAGCGATGTCGAAGCGCATCCCGGCACCGCCCGCGTCAGCGATTGATAAAGGTGGTGATGCGTGTTCACCAACCCCGGCGTAATGACACATCCGGTCGCGTCAATCACGTCGGCCCCGACGCGCCATTCCTGCAACGCATCGGTAGGACCGACAGCGAGAATCACCCCATTTTCAAAGGCAATCGCGCCATCGGCAATTTCCGTGCCGCCATCATCCATACAGGCGATCACGTCAGCATGGATGATGACCGTCCGGCTCATGGCGCGATATCAGCCTTGGGTGCGGTCTTTTCATAGCGCGGCCAGTTGGTGGTGATTTCACCCACAACCTTTGACCCGGCGGCATAGAGCGCCTCGAGCGCCGCCGTCATGCCGGTATAGCCGCCATTCTCACGCGCCATGTTTTCGGCCGGGGCGATCCCCTTGGGCGGCATGGTGAAATTTGATCCCGCACGCAGGACCATCACCCGGTTGCGATCCGCACGGCCCACCTTGGTCAGATATTCAAGGCTCTGCATGATCCCCGTCTCCTCCATTGCAGAGGTGACGAAAGTGCCCTTGCCATGGGTCCAGTATTTGACCCAGTCGCGGCCCCATTGGGTCAGCTTTTCACCATGCCAATAGGTCATCGCCGCCAATTGATCGCCCATCATCACGCGGGGCGGCTGCTGGGCCGCGGGGAAATCCTTGTACATCTCACGCTGTGCCGCGATCGAGGCGTCGTCGGGCAGCTTGATATCCTTGGTCAAACCATAGGCCCATTGGGCCAGCCCTGCGTTCAGGGCAAACATTTCGCCATTGACGGCCTCTGGCGCGGGGCCGGCCATGGGGTCGGCCTCCACCTTGGTCGATCCATGGATCGGGAAATAGCCATATTTCCAGCCAGAGGGAATTTCACGTGCGTCAATTTCATGCGCCATATCGCCATCGACCAGATAGCGAGCCCAGGCCGCGCTGCCCGCGCTGCCCGCGGCCGGATCGATCCCGGCAATGCCCGCCACCAGCCAGTAGGCCTTGGACAGGTCAAGCCGTTGATCAAGCCCCAGCGCCAGTGTGGCCGTGGCCGACTTGATATTGCCCATGCCCGTCACAATGCCCAAAACCTGCGTGTCGGGGTTGTAGTAGAGGTCGTGATAGCCCTGCGGAAAAGCGATCCGTTCGGTCAGCTTGGCGCGGGCTTTCCAAAGCTGGAATTCGCCGGGCTTGTCGCCCTCATCCTTGCCGATTTCAAACAGGGTAACGACCACCGCGCGCACCGGCAAATGGGTGGCACAAGGCCCGGCGGGCGCGCATTTGGCAATGGCCGCCAGAGCCGCACGGGGGCTGATCGCCGCAGGCTTGGCCATCGCCGCCCCCGCCATTCCCGCCGCCAGAGCCAGCATCAAAGCCTTGTAACGCGCCTTTACCATCAAACCATTCCCTAAAAACATAAAAACGGGACGCGCCGTGATGACGCGCCCCGCCCTTTTCACAGATCAGAACTTGTAAACAACCGAACCCTGCACACTGCGCGGCTTTTCCGGCAGGACGATGGTCGAACCGAACAGTTCGGTAAAGTTGGCACGGAAATAGGTCGCATCCGTGGCATTCTTCACGACCAGACGGAACAGCCAGGGGCCGGTCTTGTAGCTGGCCGACAGGTCAACCAGCGTATAGGCGGGAAGACGAACAGCCTGACTTTGACCAGAGAACACCGAATCAAAGGCCGACGCGCTGACGGCAAAGGCCAGACCATTGTCGAACGCATAGGTGGCCGTGGCCGAGTAGGTGTTGGTCGGAATGCCAGCGCGGCGCGCCTTGTCCATCGTATTGGTCGAAATCAGACCGCCCGGCTGTCCACCAAGGATCAGATAGGGGTCAACGCCCTTCAGATCCTCGATCCCAAGGAAGCTGAACGTGCTGCCCGCATTCAGGAAGGACAGATTGTACACCTTGGTCTTGGTATAATTGCCCGAAATCAGCAGGTGGCGGTCCACCGACCAGCGGACTTCGGCTTCGATCCCCCGGGTTTCCACCGACTGGTTGACAGTCGAGGACTGGATCGAAAAGTCGGTACGCTTCTGATTATAGGTGTCGATCGCGGCATAGAGGCGACCGCCCAGCCACGACCCCTTGATACCCAGTTCCCACATCTTCGACGCGGTGGTCCAGGTGTTGGTCGAAACGTTCGACGTATAGATTTCCGCGCCCTGACCGGCAATCACCGTCGATTGGCGCGAAATCGTACCATAAGGCACCAGACCGAAAGGCAGCTTGTAATTGGCGCTGGCCGTCCAGCTCCAGATACCATTGTTGGCCGAGGCCGAAGGCGCGACGCCCGTCGCCACGCGCAGCTTGCTCAAATCGTTGCTGGAACGCACATCAATGCTGTCAAAACGACCGCCCAGCGTGACATCGAGACCGAATTTGAAGTCAAGATCAGCCAGAGCGGCAAAGGCCGTGTCGGTGTAATAGCCACGGGTATAATTCGAATATTCGCAATTGCACTGGGTCGAAAGACGGCGGGTGGACAGCGCATTATAGCCCTGCGTCAGATCGACGCGGTGGAAATATTCAAACGTAAAGTCATCGCCGTGCAGGAAGTCGGTGTAACGGATCGACGGGCTGAGCTGGATCTGGAACTTGCCCGCGCTGTTTTCGATGGTCTTGGTCGCGACGATCTTGTCTTCGATGACATAGGAATTGTGGAATTGCGAGAAGCCATAGGCATTCTCGTTCAGGTTGTCATAACCGTCATAGAAAAGCTGGTTCTTGATTTCCAGCGTGTCGGACGGGTTCCAGATCAGATCCGCGTAAAGCGTGATCGCCTTGTTCCACAGCTTGTCATTGGGGCCCGTCAACACATTCTTGCGACTGAGCGTGGTGGTGCCCCGCCCGGTGGAGCTGAGCGCCAGCCAGGGATATGCAGCAAAGCTGGCATTCGTCGCGCTGGCCGGGTTTACAAAGAACGGGTTGAAATTGCCCACATTGGTAAATTCGCCGGCCTGAAGTTTACCATCGCCCGTCGTGTCCAACGGTTTGGCCGAGCCGGTCAGATAGGTGCCGTTGTTGACCAGATCCTGAGTCAGGCGGTTCCAGCCGCCGTTCTGCTGGCCCTTGTAATTGTGGTACATTCCGCCAAATTCAAGGCGCAGCGTGGGGGTCAGATCCATTTCGAAGCTGGCCTGAAGGATCGTCTGCTTGGTCCCCATATTGGCGTAATAGGAGCCGCTGTCCTCCACCTCGCCATAAAGGCTGTAACCAAACTCCTTGCTGCCCAGCTTGCCCGGCCCGCGAATCGTGGCGGACAGGACATTCTTGCTCCAGCTGCCGCCGGTATAGTTGATCTCGCCTTCGGCATGATCAAGGAACTTGCCCTTGCCTGCGCGCGCCGACTTGGGAACAAAGTTCATGTAACCGCCCGTCTTGGACGGACCATAGATCGGCGAAGACGGGCCGCGCACGATGTCGATGCGGTCCGACGCGCCCAGAGGCGTGGGATAGTTACCCGGATTATCCAGACGGCGCATGCCGCGGAAATAGATTTCACCCGGCGTCCCGCGAATATCCAGAGCGCCGCCCACGCCAAAGAACGAGTTCGTGAACACGCCCGGCGATTGCGCCACAAGGTCATAGATTTCGGTGGCGCCAAAACGCTCCATCTGTTCCTTGGAAATGGTCGAGGCCGAACGCGGCGTTTCCACCAGGTTCTTGTTGAACCCGAAAATCGTGCCCACATCCTTCAATGGCAACGCGCCCAGCGAGCCTTGAACCACGATTTCCTTCTTTTCCTCGGCCGGTGCGTCGGCGGCAAAGGCCGGCGCGGACAAGATCGAGCTGGTCAGCAAAACCGCCGCCAGAGCCAATGAGCGACGCGGCGCGCGCAGCCCGTGAACGGACTTCTCCTGAATATTCATCATACATGCCCCCATATTGACCCGAACCACGCATGCGCGGCCGGTCTTTTGCATCAAAAATCCCTGTCCTCTCCAGAATGCCTTTTCGGCTTATCTTGTGGTGATACGCATTATGGCCCCTTTGCGGCCGCGCCCTTGGTGGCCAGCCGGTCACGCTCGAACGCATCCCATTGCGCTTCGAGCTGGGCCAGCGCCTGCGCCTTTTCCGCAGGCGGCAGGAAGGAATAGGTCAGGCTGTTGCGCGAAGCCTGCTTGAGATCGCGATAGGAAAGCCCCTGTTCGCGCACCGCGCGGACATATTCGGCGGTCATGTCGCTGCGCAAAACGCCCGCATCATCGGTGCTAAGGACAAATGGAACACCATGGCGGCGGTAAAGGCCCAACGGATGCGCCTCACCCTTGACGCCAAGGATCACGTCATTGCTGGTCAGGTTGATTTCCACCGCAATGCCTTTGCGGGCCATGCGCGCCATGGTGGCTTCGGCATTTTCCTCGCCCGCGATGTCAACGCCGTGGCCGATGCGCTGCGCCCCGGCGGCAATGGCCTGTGCGATGTGGTCGGCGCGGTCGGTCGGGGCCACCTGCGTCGCGCCCAATTCGCCCGCATGCAGCGTCCGCTTTACCTTGGGATAGCGCGCCGCAAGAAAACGGATCATCGCCATGTGCAGACGGTAATCACGCAAAGCCAGCGGGTGATCTTCCGGCATGACGATGTTGATGCCGACAAAGCGCGGGTCGTGATCGGCCAGCATGAAGGCCGAAATCAACGAACGGAACACCATGCGCGGCGGCAAGGCGCGGAGGGCCTGAAACAGGTAATGCACCCGCAATTGACACCCGGCCTCGGCCTGCGGCGTGCCGCATTGCAATTCCTTGGCAGCGTCGGCCTCGTCCTTGGTCAATTCGGCGCTGGCCTGCGCCAGCAAGGGCTGGATCAACGCATGATCGGCCTCGAACACGGCGGCAATATCACCCTCGCCCATCGGCGCGTCGCCCGCCGCCATGATGGCGCGCGAAAAGGCGTTCGTGTTATGGTCCAGTTCCAGATAGCTGACCTGATTGAGCGCGGCATTGCGGCGCACCGAGGCCAGCATATGCGCGGTCGAAACATTGGCGATCGGGCCAAAACGGGCAAAGGTTTCAAAGAATTTCGCATGGCCCGATTTGTCATTGCGACCCACGCCCGCCTGCCACCCACGGGTCGAAAAACTGTCGACCAACTTGGCATAGCCGGGCGATTCCTGACCATCCATATTGTCGATCCGCCGTTCCGGCGCACAGGTGCCCGATGCGGGACGTTCCACGCCCAAACCATCGGCGGTCACGCAAAACCCCGCCTCCTGCGCCCAGCGCAGATAGTCCTCGGCCCAGATCGCACCCGACAGGTGGTTGTGCAGATCGCCGCCCTTGGGCATGGCGCGCAGGAACACGCGCAGGTCGGTGGGGTTCTTTGCGGCATCGGCCATCATGCTGGCCACCGCCGCCTCGCGCATTGGAGAGGGAACTGCGCGGGCGACGGTGGTCGCACTTTTGGCCATTGCTGCGTGAGGGAGGAGCGCAGCGCCGGCCAAGGCAACACAGGTCAGCAAGCCGGCGGAACGTTCCGACGCCCTTGCTCCGCGCGACCGCATGCGCAAAGCCATGACACCCAACCGCCCCGTGCCAACCGAAATTTTCAAAGATTTATCCCCGATAAGGGTCCCCTGACCCTTCGGGTTCACACTTAAGGCTTGACGTGTAGCAATCAATCGCAATGTTTTAGACACAGCGTTGCAAAAATGAGCGCACCCCCGCATTCGGAGCCGCACATGCCAGCCTTTTCCCGTTTCCTGCGCTATTTCATGGTGGTGGGCCGCACCGGTTCCATCCGCAAGGCGGCCGATGAATTGCATGTTTCGGCCTCGGCCATCGATCGGCAAATTCTTAATGCCGAGGCCGAATTGGGAATGCCCCTGTTCGAACGCCTGCCATCGGGCCTGCGCCTGACGGCGGCGGGCGAGATCATGATGGCGGCGGGCGGCAACTGGCAAAAGTCTCTGGCCGATGCGCGGGCGCGGATCGAGGATCTGCGCGGGCTGAAGCGCGGGCATGTCGAAATCGCCATCATCCATGCCCTGACCAAAGGTTATATTCCGCAGGTCATCGCCGCGATGCACCGGCGCTATCCGGGCATTACGGTTTCGCTGCGCATATTGGACAGCGCGGTGATGCGCGATGCCGTGGCCGAGGGGGACGTCGATTTCGGCATCGGGTTTGAACCGCAATCGATCCGCGACCTGACCGTGCGCGCCTTTGCCGAAGTGCCGCTGGGCATTGTCAGCCCGCCGGGCCACCCCATCGGGCAATTGCCCCGCGCACGCTTTTCAATGGCCGCCGATCTGCCGATCATCCTGCCGGCAAAGCCTCTGGCCGTGCATAATCAGGTCGCCGTCCTGCAAGGGGCGGCGCAGGTTCCGCTGTCACGCGTATTCACGTCCGACAATATCCAGATGATCGCCAGCCTGGTGCAGGAAGGCGTCGGGATCGGTGTCCTGTCCTGGGTCGATGTGGCCAGTGAAGTGCGCGCGGGCACGCTCTGTTTTACCCCTCTGGCCGATCCTATCCTGAAACCTTTGGTTCTGGCGCTGACCACGGCGACGTCGCGGACATTGTCCTATGCGGCCGATCTGGTGCTTGGCGAAATCCAGCAGGGCTTTTCCGCGCTGGCCTATCAACCTGCGGGCTGAGGCCACCTATCCCGCGCAGGCCGCGGCCAGCAGCTTCATCCGTATCTGGCCAATATCGGGCAGATCGGCCTGCGCCAGCATGGCGGCATCGACCGGCCCGACAATCCGGTCCTTGCCATAGCAATTGCTCAGATCCACCGTTTCCTGCGCCACCGCCCGCCCGACCTTGAGCGAATAGAAGCAGCGCACCGTCGGCATCGCGGGATCATCGGCGTTCTGATCCACCACCATCGCCAAACGGTGCGACGCCAGCAGCACGATCGAGCCGACCGGATAGACCCCCACCATCACCACAAATTGACGCAGAATGTCGGGGTCATAGGCGCCATGATCGGCCAACATGCTTTCCACCACGATGGCTGGATCGGACACCGGCGTTCCCTTGAACGGATTGGCCAGATCGTCAAAAGCATCGCAAATCGCCGCCATCCGGCCCAGCAGGCTGAGTTCAGCGCCCTGCCTGCCTTCGGGATAGCCGGTGCCGTCGATCCTTTCGTGATGCTCGTAACATGCGCGCGCCACCGCATCGTCAAAACCGCCCAGAGCGACAAAATCGCGCCCGAACAGGACATGTTCGCGCAACGCCGTTTCGGACAGATCCTGAATATCCCCCTGCCATCCGGTCGGCAGATGCAGCAACGCGATCCCGCTGTCCATCAACAGGCCAACCAGACCGGCGGCGTGCAACTGATCAGGCGGCAACTTCATCTGTCGCCCCAACGATATCATCAGGGCCGATGTCGCCAAGGCATGGCGGAACAGATATTCCATGTCCCGCTTGCACCGCATCAATCCATTGAACGCATGGGCATTGCGCTGAACCGAGGCGAAGACCGATTCGACCACCGGGGCGATAACTTCGGGCTGGATCGCTTTGCCCAGACGGGCCTCGATAAAGGCGCGGGAAATGACTTTGCCGCCCATGTCGGCAACCTGTTCGGCGCGGCCAAATTCGCGCGCCATGCTGCGCGGGGAAAGCGAGCCTGAGGGCGGGCGCTGCGCCGCCTTTTGTTCGTCCAGCAACATCTGGCGGCGGCGGCGCGGGGTGGCAATAGGGCTGGCCGCGATGATTTCGCCATCGGCCACATCGCGCCCTTTTTCGGTGTCGATGATGACGGCGGCCACATCGCTGGCGCGCAAACGGCTCAGGCGCTCTTCATCATCCAGCAGAAACCGGCTGCGCCAGAAGGGGTGGCTGAACCAGTTGCCCTCCAATTTATGGATGAACATGCCGAGTTGTGCCTGATGGGGATCGATCCGCTTGAGCATGGGTCCTGGTGGGATTTAGTCTGAGTTGCGACGCGAAATCATGCAAATGGCGTCAAAGTCATAAAATCCGGAAGGGCTGTATCTAGGCAGAGTCCCTATTGGCCGCCGCCTTTCGCGCTTCCGCGTATGGGCATGGCCGATATACGGTCCGAAAATGCGGTCCTTTTTCTGGTTATCGGAGTTTTACCATCGTGGCATTTTTCCATCGGTTTGCGCATGCATGGGTTGCCATTTTGACGCTGCTGATGCTGGCCACCGCCCTGCCCGCGCAAGGCGCGAGTGAAAGGCGCAAAGTCATCATCGATCAGGACGCGTTTGAAGGGCCGGGTTTGCAACCCATCCTGATGCTGATCAACGATCCCACGGTCGAGGTTTTGGGCATCACCACGGTCAGCGGCGATGGATGGCAGGCCGAGGAAACCGCCGCCACGCTGCGCATGCTTGAACTGGTGGGGCGGACGGATATTCCGGTGATCGCCGGGGCCACCTTTCCCCTGATCAACAGCAAGGAGCGCAATCGTCGCCGCGAGGCGCTGTACGGCGCGGTGCCCTACAAAGGTGCGTGGATGGATGAATGGCCGGCCTATAACACCATCGCCCGGCGCCAACCCCACGCCCCCAACATCGTCCCCCCCATGGCCGAAGGCAGTCCCAAGACAAAACCCCTTCCCATGAGCGCTGCCGAATTCCTGAGCGCGCAAAGCCGCAAATATCCGGGACAAATCACGATTATCGCCATGGGGCCACTGACCAATCTGGCGCTGGCCGCACGAATGGATGATGGCTTTGCCCCGCGAATCAAGGAGGTCATTACCGAAGGCGGCAATCTCTTGGGCCACGATCTGACGGGCAAGCAGGATGAATTCGACATGCAGGTGGCCTTTTCGCCGCGCATGTCCTTCAACCATTATTTCGATCCCGAAGCCGCGCATATCTTCTTTGCCGCGCCATGGCCCAAGGTGACGCTGGTGACCAATGACGCCACGCAAAACGCCTTTGGCACGGCCGATCTTCTGGCCCGCGCGACGGCGTCGGGTTCGCCCACGGCGCGCTATGTCAAATCGATTGCCCAGCCGGGCTATCCATTGTGGGATGAAATTCAGGCGGCGGTGTGGATCGATCCTTCGATCATCACGCGGCGCGGGAAACTGGCCATGGATGTCGATCTGATGCCGGGGGCCAATTACGGCGCGTTATTGACATGGCCTGCGGGCAAAGGGCCGGGACTGGGCGAAAGAGATGTTGAGATCGTCTATGCCGTTGATGTTGCGCGATTGAATGAGATGTTCGTGCGCCTGATCGGGCGTTAATCCGGCCCAAGTGTAGCAAAATCGCCACGCCGCGCCTGTCCGTTCAGGCGCGGTTTAATTTTATGGAATTTTCCTATTGCAACGCATTCGCATTTGCTCAATAGGCTCTTGCAACTTAATCGCAATAAGGATGGTCCCATGAATTCCGGCAGCAAGCCCCTCTTGCTCGGCGCCGCATCGCTGATCGCCCCCGCCATCGCCAACCCCGCCATGGCCGCAGAAACCGCTCCGCAGCAGACCGATCTGGGCAGCTTTGCCGTCACCGACACGGTCGTCGTATCCGGCACCTACAAGGCCGATCGTCAGTCCTCGCCCAAGGCGACCGCCGATCTGGTCGATACGCCCCGCTCGATCACTGTTGTAACGCGTCAGGTGCTGGAAGACACCTCCTCGACCACACTGGCCGAAGCGCTGCGCACGGTGCCGGGCATCACGCTGGGCGCGGGCGAAGGCGGCAATCCGCTGGGCGACCGCCCCTTCCTGCGCGGTTCGGACAGCTCGAACTCGATCTATCTGGACGGCGTGCGCGACATTGCCGCCACCAGCCGCGAAACCTTTGCCGTCGAAGCCATCGAAATCACCCGCGGTTCGGACGGCATCACCAATGGTTCGGGCAATGCCGGCGGTTCGATCAACATCGTCACCAAGCGCCCCGAAAAGCGCCGCTTCTTCAATGTTGACGCCACCTATGGCACCAAGGATTACAAGCGCTTTACCGCCGACATCAATCAACCGATCAGCGATTTCGTCGGCGCGCGCGTTGCCGCCATGTACCATGATCAGGGCGTCGCAGGCCGCGATTATATCTGGCAGCGCCGCTGGGGCATCGCGCCCTCGCTGAAAATCGGCATGACCGGCCCGACCAGCCTGACGCTCGACTTCTATCACATGCAATCGAGCGAATTGCCCGATCAGGGCATCCCCTATACCCGCATCGCCTCCTCGCTGGGCGCTGGCTATACCGAAGTCGCGCCGCTCAGCACCGCCCCCTTCACCACCGCC
Organism: Novosphingobium sp. Sphag1I; assembly: GCF_056279125.1. NCBI lineage: Bacteria > Pseudomonadati > Pseudomonadota > Alphaproteobacteria > Sphingomonadales > Sphingomonadaceae > Novosphingobium > Novosphingobium sp. Sphag1I. Next base: position 71,838 of record NZ_JBWBQS010000010.1, read on the forward strand.
ACCGGCGGCACGGTCCAGCGCAGCCGGGGAACCTTTTACGGGCTGGTCAACCGCGATTTCCGCACCACCAACACCGACGGCTTTGGCGCGCGCTTTGAAACGCAATTGGCCAAGGATCTGAAGCTGCGCAACACGCTGCGCTATACCAATACCGAACAGGACTACCTCTGGACCCTGCCCGATGACTCGCGCGGCAACCTTTACAACTACGGGACGATTTCCCGCCGCGTGAATGCGCGCTACAGCACCCAGGACGGCATTGTCGATCAGCTCGACCTGAGCGGCAAATTCAACACGGGCGGCATCCAGCACAGCTTTTCGACCGGCGTCGAATACAACTGGCAAAAATCGACCATTGGCACTTATCTGTCCAACGCCAGCACCGGCGCGATTGTGGCCACCGCCATTGCATGCCCGACCGCCACGACCGGCACCAGCGCAATTTGCACCAGCGCATCAACGCCCAACCCGTTTGACGCCTTTACCGGCCCGATCCTGAAAGGCCCCGGCAATTCGCAAACGGCGACGGACTGGACGACGCTTTCGGCCTATGTGTTTGACACAATCACCCTGTCCGACAAATTCATGGTCAATCTTGGCGGGCGCTATGACCGCTTCCTGACCCATGTTCTGGTGCCCAGCGCTGCGCCCTATACCGCCAATCGCAGCCCCGTGCGCCGCAAGGACGACCTCTTCACCTATCAGGCCGGGCTGGTCTACAAACCGCGCCCCAACGGCAGCGTCTATATCTCGACTTCAACGGCGGCTATCGCCCCCGGTTCGTTCCTTGCCCAGGGTCAGGAAGACAATGCCCTGACCGCAACGACAATTGATCCCAACGATCTGAAGGTGCAAAAAACCACGACCTATGAAGTGGGCACCAAATGGACCCTGTTCGACAATAACCTGATGCTTTCGGCCGCCTTGTTCCAGACGCGCACCACCAATGCCCGCGCCACGCTGGACAATGGCACGGTCGGCTTTATCGGTGACAAGCGCGTGCGCGGTTTCGAACTGGGCTTCAGCGGCAATATCAACGACAAATGGAGCGTGTTTGGCGGCTGGGCACATATGCCCTCGGTCATGACCAACAGCGGCTTCTCGTCGGTGGGCGGTGCCTATGTTGTTTCGGCCACCACGGGCAAGCGCGCACCCAACACCCCGCTCGACAGCGTTACGTTCAACACCTCGTACAAGGTCACGCCCAAGATCACCATCGGCGGCGGCGCAATCTATATGGCCAAGGTCTATGGCGGTTATGCCTATGGCAACACCGCGGCGACGGTGCGCGCGGTTTATGCGCCGTCCTACTGGCGCTTTGATGCCAACGCGGCCTATCAGCTTACCGATCGCGTCGGCATCAAGCTCTCGGCGCTTAACCTGACCAACGAGCTCTACTACGACCAGCTCTATGCCAGCCACTATGCGCATCAGGCCGCAGGCCGCACCATTCTGGGCAGCCTGAGCTTCAAGTACTGAGTATGGAAAATTCCTCGCTGACGGTGGAGGAATGGCAGGCGGTGCTGGCGGGGGAACCCGCCGGCGCCGCCAACGCTTTGGGCAAGGCGGCGCGTGGCGGCGACCGCCTTGCCGCGTTGCATTACGGCCAATGCCTTCTGGACGGGCGCGGGGTAAAGGCTGATCCCCAAGCCGCCTTTCACTGGTTCATTCAGGCCGCCCAATCGGGCATGGCCGAGGCGATGAATATGGTGGGCCGTTGCCTCGACCAAGGCTGGGGCGTTGCCGAAACCCCGAAAATGGCCGCGCAATGGTTCGCCGCCGCCGCCGAAAAGGGCGATGTCTGGGGCCTCTATAATTATGCCACCGCCCTGACGCTGGGCCGCGGCATTGCGCAGGACCGGGCGCGCGCGCTCGAATTGTTCCGCCATGCCGCCGCGATGGGCCATGCCAAATCGCAAAACATGATCGGGTCCTTTCACGAGGATGGCTGGGAGGTTCCCGTCAATCTGGACGTGGCGGCCTATCACTATGCCCGCGCGGCCGAAGGTGGCGATTTTCGCGGCTGTTTCAACCATGCCCGCATGGAAATCGCGCAAGGTCGATTGGACGCGGCAAAGCGCTGGCTTGTCGAGGCCGCCCGCCTTGGCCACGCCCGCTTTCGTCGGCAAATGGCCCAGTGGCTGAATCAACGCGAGGAAGAAGAATTGCGCAGCTTTGGCGCAGAGCTTCTGGCCAGCGCATCGACGGATAAGACCTCTTCATGACCAGAAAGAAGAATGGCGCCGCCCGCCAATTCTGGCAGCGCCAATTCCACACATGGCACTGGATCAGCGCGGCGATCAGCCTGATCGGCATGTTGTTTTTCGCGATCACCGGAATCACGCTGAACCATGCCGGCGCCTTTGCCGCCAACCCCAAAGTGGTCACCGCCAGCGGTCAGTTGTCGCCGGGCGCGCTGACCTTGCTACAGGGCCATTCGGCGCCCACCGGCCCCCTGCCCGCCCCGGTGGCCAGCGCCGTTGAGCAGGCCGTTCACATCAACGTCGCGAACCGTGATGCCGAATGGGCCGAGGACGCGATCACGGTCAACCTGCCCCGTCCGGGCGGTGATGGCTTTGTCTCGATTGATCCGGTTTCTGGCGCGATCACGTCGGAATTGACCGACCGTGGCCTGCTCTCGCTGGCCAATGATTTGCACAAAGGGCGCAATGCGGGCGGGCCTTGGGTGTGGTTCCTCGACATTTTTGCGGTCGCCTGCGTGATCTTCACACTCACCGGCCTGCTGCTGCTGCAACTCCATTCCAAGCGCCGCCCCTCGACATGGCCGCTGGTGGGGCTGGGGCTGATCGTGCCGCTGCTGCTTGTCCATTTTCTGGTTCCCTAGAAGGAAGCACTGATGAAACGCTCCACTTTAATTGCCCCCGTTCTGGCTCTGGCGCCGGGTGCCGCGATGGCCGGTTCGATCTCGGTCGATCTGCCGCGCCTGTCGGTGGCCGAATATCACCGCCCCTATGTCGCCATCTGGGTCGAAGGCGCAGGGATTCAACCGCGCACCATCGCGGTATGGTATGATGCCGACCATCGCGGCGATCCGGGCACGAAATGGCTGTCGGACCTGCGTGGATGGTGGCGCGTGGCGGGCCGCAATATCGGCACGCCCCCCGCCGGCATGTCGGGCGCGACCCGCGCGCCGGGCCATCACACGATCCCGCTTCCCGCCGATCTCAAGCCGGGCGCCTATACGCTCAAAGTCGAGGCGGCGCGTGAAACCGGCGGGCGCGAACTGGTCAGCGTTCCCTTCACCCTGCCCCGCACCGGCGGCAAGGCGTCGGGCAAGGATGCTGCCGGTGAAATCGGCACGGTTGCCGTCACCCTTCCCTAAAGCCCCCAAATGTCCATCAAGGAGCCACTCCATGGCCAATAAGATGATTTCCAAGGCACTTGCCCTGCTGGCCGGCGCATCGGCGCTGGCGCTGCCGATCACCGCACAGGCGCACCGCCAATGGCTGTTGCCCGTCGCCACGACCTATTCGGGCGACGATCCGTGGGCCAGTATAGACGCCGCCGTGTCGAACGACCTGTTCTTTCCCGACCACTTCCCGATGCAACTGGCCCAGATCAAGGTGACCGCCCCCGATGGCACGCCGGGCAAGATCGAGCATGGCATCACGGCCCGCTATCGCAGCACGTTTGACGTTCACCTGACCCAGCCCGGCACGTGGAAGATCGGCACCGAAGGCTTTAACGTCATGGGCAGTTTCAAGGTCGATGGCGTTGAAAAGCGCGTAGGCCGCCGCCCCGGCCCGCCGCCGGGCGCGATGGGTCCGGGTGGCCCCGGTGGTCCGGGTGGTGAAGGTCGTGGCCCCGGCGGGCCTGGCGGGCCTGGTGGTCCGGGTGGTCCGGGCCGCGCGCCGATTGAAACCGTGGCTCTGGACGCCATTCCCGCCAATGCCACCGATCTCAAGCTGACCGAAGCGATCAGCCGCAACGAGATCTATGTCACGCGCGGCGCGCCCACCGACACGGTGTTCAAATCCACCGGCAAGGGGCTGGAATTCGAGCCCATCACCCATCCGGCCGATCTGGTATCGAACGAACCGGGCAAGTTCCGCTTCCTGATCGATGGCAAGCCCGCCAAGGGGCTGAAGCTGACCATCATTCCCGGCGGCAAGCGTTATCGCGATGACGAGGGCGATTTTGAAGTCACCACCGATGCCAATGGCGTGGCCACCGTCAAGTGGGCAGGTCCCGGCATGTATTGGGTGAACGTCACCGCCACCGACAACAAGCCCAGCACGCCGCGCGCAACCGAGCGCCGGATGTCCTATACCGCCACGCTCGAAGTGATGGCGCCGTAAACATGGCGGCGGCAGGGGACATGCAGGTGCGTGTTGCCCTGCCGCCGGTCATTGATGCCGAAGCGATGCGCGGCCTTGATCCCAAGGCCGATGTGCTGATGCTGCAAGGGCAGACCATGGGCACGATCTGGCGGGTCCGCGCGGTTTGGCCGAGGGGCGATGCGGACAGGGTTGAGGTCGCAATTGTCGCCCGCCTTGACGATCTGATCGCCCAGATGAGCCATTGGCAAGCCGACAGCGAGTTGTGCCGTTTCAATCGGTTGACGGGCGGATCATGGGCCAATCTCTCGCCCGATTTCGCCCGCGTCATTGACGCATCCCTGTCCTTGACCCACACCAGCGGCGGCGCGTTCAGCCCCGCGATGGGCAGGCTGGTCGATCGTTGGGGTTTTGGCCCACCCGGCCCGGTCGACCGCGCACCCAATGCGCAGGACGTGGCCGAATTGATGCCATTTTGTAACGTAGCGCGATTGGCATGGGACAGCTCGACGGGGCGATTGCGCCAACCGGGCGGCGTATCGCTCGACTTGTCTGGCATTGCCAAAGGCTATGCGGTCGATGCGCTGTCGGCGCTGTTGCGCGCAATGGGCGTCCGCCATGGGCTGGTCGAGGTCGGCGGCGAATTGGCCGGATGGGGCGTTCAACCCGATGGCCAGCCGTGGTGGGTCGATCTGGAAAATCCGGTTGGCCCCTCATTGACACCCTTTCGAATCGCCCTGCACGGATTGGCGGTGGCGACATCGGGCACCTATATCCGCGGCGACCACAATCTGGATCCGAACACCGGCTGTCCAGCACAAAGCGGCGTGCTGTCTTGCAGCGTCATCCATGCTCAGGCGATGATCGCCGATGGATGGGCCAGTGCGATGAGCGTTTTGGGGCCGGAGCGAGGCGGAAAACTGGCCGAAAAGCTGGGCTTGGCGGTGCGATGGGTGATGGATGACGGGGCCGAGGTCATAAGTGCCACACTTTGCGACATGATTGCGAATTAAATGCAATAAGCCTTGTTTGGGTCGCGCCATTTTGCTAATCGTTAGCAATAGCGAGCATCCCACGACCCTATGAGGCAGCCCATGTACGCCTTTCGAGTGACCGACGAAGCCGAGTTTTCCGCCCATTTCGGCGATTCGCGACTCAGCTTTGCGGCCCCGGCGCCTGCGGCTCCCTTTATTCCCAGCGCTTCCTATGCCCAGCAGGCCCGCCGCCCGCGCGGGACCGCAATGGTGGCCTCCGCGCTTGCGGTGGGCGCGCTGTTTTCGGCGATGGTTTGGATGAATGTCGCCCCCCATGCCAAGCGTCAGCACCATGTGGTGACGATGGACCTGACCGCCCCGCCCCCCGCCGCGCCCAAGAGCAAGCCGGTGGACAAGGTGGTCGATATGCCGTCTATGCCGCAACAGGTGGCCCAACCGCAGCCTGACGCGCCGGTGCCGCCTCTGGCCGTTGCCATTCCCGTGGGTCAGGAAGCCGCCGCCGTGCCGGTTACCCCGCCCGCGCCCCCGGCGCCCGCCCCTGCCCCCGTGGCCGCCGCGCCCAAGGCGCCTGCTGGTCCGGCCGAGGTTGGCGATCTGGGCGCGCGCATTCTCTCCTTCACGCCGCCGTCCTATCCGCTGGAATCGCGCCGGAATATGGAGGAAGGCACCGTGACGCTGGGCCTGTTGGTTGGCACCGATGGGCGCGTGGTGGAAATTTCCGTCGCCAACAGCAGCGGCTTTGCTCGTCTGGACAAGGCGGCGCTGGACGCTGTGCGCAAGTGGCGCTGGACGCCGATGATGCGCGGGGGCGAAGCGGTAATGCTGCGCGGGTTCCTGAAAATTCCCTTCTCGCTCAAGCGCTAAGATTGAGGGCGCCGCGAAGGGCGCCCTTTTGACTTACGCCTCGCTCAAAAACTCGACCATTTTCTGGCCCAGTTCCTTTTGGGTCACGCTGCTCATATGCGTGCCGGGAATTTCGGCATAGCGCGCATTGGGCAAGGTCTGTGCCAGACGCGGGGCGCTGCCATTATCCTGATCGACATCGCCGCAAAGGACCAGCGTGGGCATCATCACCTGCGCCAGATCCGACGGCGGCGTGTCATCGACCGATTGCAGCAGCAGTTCCGCGGCGCGCAAGTCAACCTTCTGCGCCTTCATGAACTGCTGTGCGACATAGGCGGGGTCGCCGTGTTTGATCGTGCCGTAACGCGCAATCGCGTCGAGGAAAAATGCGCTGCGCCGTGCCCATCCCGCCAGACCTTCCAGCCCCATGCCCGCCAAAATAAGGCGGCGTGGCTCCAGCCCTGCCAGCACGGCACGGGTCGATGTGCGCGACCCCAACGAAAAGCCGCCCAGATCAAATTCTCCCGGCTCCAGCCCCAATTCGCGCACCAGCATCAGCGCGTCGGTGACCAGCACATCTTCGGGATAGGCGGTGGCGTCATGGGGCGCCTCGCTCATGCCATGGGCGCGCAGGTCGGGCATGATGACGTCAAAACCGGCCTGAGCCAGCCTTTCGGCATGGCCATATTTGACCCAATTGATCGCCGCCGACGAAAACAGCCCGTGAAACAACAGCAACGGGCGACCATGCCCCCCCGACACCGGCGCCATGCGATGCACCGCCAAGCGGGTTCCGGCCCAACCACGGATATAGCTGGTCGTTACGGTTTCGGGCATGACAAGATCCTCTTCGGGCGGGTTGGCAAGAAGCTCGCGATAGGCGCGGAAAAGCCAAAGGGGCAAGCGGCTTGTTCCAGCCGATGCCTGAAAATATTCATGGATCAAGGAAGGGCGCTCCGATGGCGCGAAAGTAAACAGGGCGGGAAGCCAGCCGCAACCCGCCCTGTGATGATCGCCGTTCAGCAGCCCGTCAGCGAAGCGCCGGGCACATAGCGCGGGCCGTACATGCGCTGGCATGTCTTGGCGCGCTTGATCTTGGACGGATCGATCTGACCGCTCTTGTTGGTGTCGGCGCGGTCAAAGGCATTTTCCATGTAGGCCACGAAAGTCTCGCGGCTCACCTTGCCATCGGCGTCACGCGGCACATGGTTCAAAACTTCGGCCAAAGCCACGTCGCCTTCGGCATTGACGGCGGCATGGGCCTGGACGGCGCCGGCCAGTGCCAGAACGGCAACGGCGAGGCCAAAACGGATCTTCATAACTCCTCCTATGCGAACGTCCCCACCCCCGCGGTGCGCGCACTAGCTTTTTGGACAAGTGTCAGACATGCGCACTTCTACCCATGTTTTTACGGGGATTTTACGCCTAGCGGGGGCCATCATGGCCGCTCTCCGGCTTGCGAACAGGGCACCCCGAAACAGCCTATTTGGAACCATCGGCGTGCCCAACTCTTCCTTGAACAGGAACCAAGTTCGAGAGGAGTAGATCATGAACACCATTCGCAACACGCTTTTGACCGCCACGATGCTGGCCGTTGCGTGGTCCTCGCCCGCCATGGCCGAGGGCAAGGCAGACCGCGCCAAGAAGGCCATTGCGGTGGCCGAGGCCAAGATCAGCGCCGCCGATACCGCCGGGGCCGACACGATGCTGGCCGTGGATCAGGCCAAGGCCAAGCAGGCATTGGCCGATGCGCGCGAAGACCTGTCGGCCGGGCGTAAGGAAGAAGCCATTGAGACCGCCAATCAGGCATCAATGATCGCGGACGCCAACCTTGGCGAAGCGCAGCGCTTGAAAGCCGCCCGCACCGCCGCCCGCGTTGAAGCGGCCAAGACCGATGCCGCCATCGCCCAGGCGCAGGCCAGCGAGGCAACCCAGCAGGCCGCCGCCCAGCAGGTAGCCGCCGCCAATGAACGCGCCGCCAGCGCCGAGCAAAGCGCGCAGGCCGCCCAGCAGGAAGCCTTGGCCGCCCGCGCCACCGCTCAGGCCGCGATGGAGCAAAATGCCGCTGTTGAAACGACAGTGACGACGCAGAACACCGGTCGTGTGGCCGCCAAAAAGGTCGTGCGGACCCGCGTGGTCAAGAAGCCCGCAAACACCACGACCCGCGTGGCCGGCCCTGTGGCCACCACGACGACCACGGTGACGCAGCGCGTTAACTAAACCCCGCACATGCAAAAAGGGTGGGACAGGTTTTGCCTGCCCCACCCTTTTCATTTGCCATCAATGGCGCGCCGTTCAGCCCTTCTTGAGGTGACGACGGCCCAGCAGTTCGGCGATCTGCACCGCGTTCAGAGCCGCGCCCTTGCGCAGGTTGTCCGACACGCACCACAGCGACAGGCCGTTGTCGACCGTCGAGTCTTCACGCACGCGGCTGATGAAGGTGGCATAATCGCCAACGCATTCAACCGGGGTCACGTAACCGCCGTTTTCGCGCTTGTCGACCAGCATCACGCCGGGGGCTTCGCGCAGGATGTCCTGAGCTTCGGCCGCGCTGATTTCTTCTTCAAATTCGATGTTCAGCGCTTCGGAGTGACCGATGAACACCGGCACGCGCACGCAGGTTGCCGTCAGCTTGATCTTGGGGTCCAGGATCTTCTTGGTTTCGGCCACCATCTTCCATTCTTCCTTGGTGGAACCATCATCAAGGAAAACGTCGATGTGCGGGATCACGTTGAACGCGATCTGCTTGGTGAACTTCTTGGGTTCGGCCTGATCGCCGACAAAGATCGCGCGGCTCTGTTCGAACAGCTCGTCCATGCCTTCCTTGCCCGCGCCCGACACCGACTGGTACGTGGCGACGACGACGCGCTTGATCTTGGCCTTGTCGTGCAGCGGCTTCAAAGCCACCACCATCTGCGCGGTCGAGCAGTTGGGGTTGGCGATGATGTTGCGCGCCTTATAGCCGTCGATGGCGTCCGGGTTCACTTCGGGCACGATCAGCGGAACGTCCGGGTCCATGCGATAGAGCGACGAGTTGTCGATCACGACGCAACCAGCCGCCGCCGCCTTGGGCGCATAGATCTTCGTCGGGCCCGAGCCTGCCGAAAACAGCGCGATGTCCCAGCCGGTGAAATCGAAGTGTTCAATGCTCTGAACCTTCAGCTTCTTGCCGGTTTCACCAAAGTCAATTTCGGTCCCCTGCGAACGGGGCGAAGCAACCGCCGCCAGTTCGTCAATCGGAAACTCGCGCTCGGCAAGGATGTTGAGCATTTCGCGGCCCACATTGCCCGTGGCGCCAACGACGACAACCCGATAACCCATGTCATTCACTCCTGCGGCCCCAAAGGGGCCTGTTTCACGCGACCTGAGACGCAAAGCCGCATTACAACAACTGGCCTAAGTATATTACGGCGGCGTCACTCCATGCCGTGCCAGGAAAGCGAAAATCGTATTCCACAAATGGACGCTGACCTTTGGCCCGCCCACGCGGTGGGTATGGCCGGGGTACAGCATCATTTCAAAAGGCGTCGCCTCGTTCTGCATCTTGGCGATCAGCGCCGAGGAATTTTCAAACACCACATTGTCATCCGACAGACCGTGGATCAGCAACAGCGGATCACGGATCGCATCAGACTTATCAATCGCGTTGGAGGCCTTGTATGCCGCCGCTACCAGCCTCGGATCGCCCATGTAACGCTCGGTATAGTGGGTGTCATAGAGTTCCCACTTCGTCACCGGCGCGCCCGAAATGCCCGCGGCAAAGATGCCGGGATGCGCTTCGAGCATCTTGAGCGTCATATAGCCGCCATAGGACCAGCCATAGGTGGCGATCTTTTGCGCGTCCACGAAAGGCAGAGACTTCAGGTAATCGGCCCCGGCGATCTGGTCATCGACCTCGACCGTGCCCATCGCCTGCCAGATCTGGCTTTCGAAATCGACGCCCCGGTTGGCGCTGCCCCGGTTGTCGATTTCGAAATAGATATAGCCCTTGGCGACAATTGCCTGCGCCAGAGCGCCGGCCCAGCCCTTGTTGACCACCTGAACATGGGGGCCGCCGTAATGTTCAAAGAACACCGGATAGCGCTTGCCCGGCTCCATCACCGGCGTGATCATCTTCCAATGGAGGTCGGTGCCATCCTTGGCCTTGATCGTGCCGAAAGTGGGCGCGCGGTGGGCGGCCATGAAGGGCGCATAAGGATGCGCGCCATCGACCTTGTTCTCCTCAACCCACGCGATGCGCTTGCCGGTGCCATCGGCCAGATAGGTCTGGGCCGGCTGGTTCTGGGCGCTGCGGGTGACGACCAGCGTTTGCCCGCTGCGGTCCATGGTGGCGCTGTTCATATAGGCCGGATCGGTCAAGCGCTTGGGCTCGCCCGGATGGTTGTAATCCAGCGAATAGACCTGATGGGCCAGCACATCGTCCTTCGTGCCGGTGAAATAGAGCTTGCCGCCCTTTTCATCGACGCCGTCCAGCGAGGTCACCATCCAGCGCCCCTTCGTCAACTGCTGCCACTTGCTTCCGATCAAGCGGTAAAGATGGCCGAAACCATCCCGCTCGCTCCACCAGATCAGGCTGCCATCGCGCAGGAAACGGTAATTGTCGGTCAGGTTGATCCAGCTCTTGTCACGCGCCGTTTCGGTGAACAGCACCTGCGACTTGCCCGTGGCCGGATCGACCCGCAGCATGTCAAGGCGGGTCTGCGCCCGGTTCTGGCGCTGGACATAGAGCGTCTTGCCATCGGGCGCCCAATCGACGCGGGCCAGATAGATGTCCGGGTCCGTCCCCAGATCAACCTTGACGGGCCCCTTCTGATTATCAACGCCGCCGTTCGGGCTGACCACATAGAGCGCCACTTCGGCATTGGGCGTACCCGCCGCCGGATAGCGTTGATCAAAGGTCTTGGTGCCGGTGGCGCCGATGGCCGCGCGGGTAACGACGCCCACCTTGGCCTCGTCAAAACGCTGGACGGCGACATGGGCATCATCGGGCGCCCACCACGCTCCCGTCAGGCGCGCCATTTCTTCCTGAGCGACAAACTCCGCCTCGCCCCAATGGACGGTCTGGCTGGCCTCCACCGGGGTCAGGCCGCGCGCCGCGCCGCCTTGGACCGGCACCACCCAGAAACGGCGGTCGCGGACAAAGGAAACAAAGCCGCCCTTGGGGCTGAGCCGCGGGTTGAGCGCGTCGGCCCCTGCCCCTTCAACCTTGCGCACCGAACCGTCCAGCCCGGCCAGCAGAAGGTCGCCATCAAGCGGCACCAGCACGCTCTTGCCATCGGCGGCCCAGCTATAGGTAACGATGCCCTTGAGATCGCCGATGCGCTGACGCTCACGCTGCATCTTTTCGGCTTCGGACAAAGCGCGGCCCGAAGACAACTTTTCCGAATCGACCAGCATCCGCCACTCGCCCTTTTGGCGGTCATAACCCCACAGGTCATAGCGTTCGCGGTCATTGGCCCGATTGCGCAGCAGCGTCAGGTAACGCCCATCCGGCGACAGCTTCACCCCGCGCGGCGCAGGGCCGTTGAGCGAAGGGCTGGCAAAGACCCGCTCAAACGAGAGACTGGCCGAAGGCGCGGCGTTCACGGCCGCCCCCTGCGCAAAGGCGAGAGGCACGGGCGCAAGCATGGTCCCACCGAGCAGGATTGCCGGGGCAAACAGAAGAACGGGGAAGCGCATGGCAAGGAGGCAGACCTGTCGAATGGCGGGAAATAGGGCATGCGGGGATAAGGCGCGCAAGCAAAAGGGCGCCCCGGCTGTCTTGGCCGAGGCGCCCTTGTCACGGTGTTCCGCTGGTTGGCTGGGGAACCTTTGTTCCGGCTCAGCCTTCCGCGCGGGTGTCGCGGCGCTCGGCGATACGTGCGCGTTTGCCGGTGCGGCCGCGCAGATAGTACAGCTTTGCACGACGCACGACACCACGGCGAACCACGGTAATCGAGTCAATGTTGGGCGAGTAGAGCGGGAATACGCGTTCCACGCCTTCGCCGAACGACATCTTGCGCACGGTGAAGTTCGAGTTGATGCCGCGGTTCGAACGGGCAATCACCACGCCTTCATAGGCCTGAACGCGGGTGCGTTCGCCTTCGATAACCTTCACACCGACGCGCAGCGTGTCGCCAGCGCGGAATTCCGGAATTTCCTTGCCAGAAGCCGCAAGCGCCTTGGCGATTTCTTCGGCTTCGATCTGCTGAATCAGGTTCATTGACCCAAATCCTTCGTTTTGCGCCGCGCGCCAGAGGCAGACTGACCCGAAGCACCACCGTAGCGCTCCCAAAGGTCGGGCCTGCGTGACCGAGTATCGTCTGCAGCCTGTTGTTTCCGCCAGGCCGCAATCTTTCCATGATCCCCCGATCGCAGCACTTCAGGGATCAATCGCCCTTCCCAATCATTGGGTCGGGTATAGTGCGGATATTCGAGCAATCCGTTTTCGAACGACTCATCATCCCCACTAGAGGCCGCGCCCATTACGCCGGGAAGCAGCCGAATGCAAGAGTCCAAGAGCATTAAAGCGGCCGGTTCGCCGCCAGAAAGGATAATATCGCCGATTGAAACTTCCTCGACGTCGCGCCCGGCGAAAATCCTTTCGTCAAACCCTTCAAAACGCCCGCAAAGTACGATGACCCCCGGCCCGGCCGCCAATTCGCGCACACGTGCCTGCGTCAAAGGACGTCCACGCGGCGTCATGGCGATCACCGGGCGCCCCATCGGGCCATTGTCGCGCGCATGATCGATGGCGCGAGCCAGAACATCAACTTTCAACACCATGCCCGCGCCGCCGCCTGCGGGCGTATCATCCACCGTGCGATGCTTGTCTTGCGCAAAGTCGCGGATCTGCACCGCGTCAATATCCCACTTGCCATCCTCGCGCGCGCGACCGGCAAGGCTGATCCCCAGCGGGCCGGGAAACATTTCAGGGTAAAGCGTCAGGACAGTGGCGGAAAAGCTCATGGCGCCCCCATGCCCCCTGCGCCGCCGCTCCGCAAGGGCCTAGCGCAAGAACTCAAGCTCTGGACAGGACCGTGGCTACTGGCCGCTTACGGCCTAACCGCAGGCGATAGAGCGCTTCATAAGGCGTTCCGGCCAGAACCGATGTGCCAAACAGCGCAACCGCCATGCTGGCCTGATTCAGCCTGCGATCATGGCGCAGATCCTCTGCCTCCTTGCGCGCAGCTTCCAGAACCTTGGCCCCGGCGCATGTGCGCCGGTCGATGGTCACGCAACGCACAATCCCCGCCAACAGCGTCACCAGCAACAGAGAGCCAAGATAGGGCACAGGCTGTTGATGCAACAGGCCCACTTCCCAACGAATCGCACCAAAGACCAGCACCAAACCATAAGGCAGGCAGGACCAACCGCGAATTTCCCACCATTCGGCCCGGCTGACCCACATGCCCCGCGCAATCAGGCGCAATTCCACCCAATTGGCCGCATTCCACAGGCTGCACATCAGCATGTCCCAATCCGTCCCCGGAGGCAGACCCAGCACCGTCACTTCCGCGCTGCTTTGCCCGGCAACCGGGTGGAGGGGAACAAAACTCCTGTCCTCGCGCACGGCCAGATGCCCCGCCTGCATCAACCCCACCACCAAGGTTTCGGCATAGCGCGTCGGCCCGCCCGAAAGGCAGGCCAATTCAAAAGGATGTTGCAAAACCAGAACCTTGCCATCGGGGCGCAGCCAGCGCGGCAAAACCCACCCCATGGCAACCGCCCCGACCAAGAGCAAAGCGTATAGCGCCAAAAAATCCCGCCCGCTTAAAAGCAATGGGTCAAAACCGGGCATGCCCCCTCCTCATCTGCCATCCGGCGACGAAGACCCCCGTTCATGATTAACACCTATTGCAGGCTCGGTACAATCACAGGTTTGCAAAGTGCGATGTTGGCGATGAACGCAAAGCCGACAAGGGCGCGAATCTCAAGGGTCGAACCAAAATCCCTTGTCCAATACCGCAGCGATATGTGCGATTTCCAAACGCTCCAACTCGTGCTTGCCCTGATGGCTGGCAAATTTGGCTCCGCAGAGCCATTTTATAATCACCCATGGAAGCGCGAAGATCGCGAGGCAGCCAATCCCTTCGTGATCCTCAACGAAGCCACACCCATTCGCCGTAATATTCGGCCAGGGTGGTCACAAATTCGGTGATGTCATCGCCATAGAGGCCAATGTCCTGTGTAATGGCCATATCCGGCCAAACACGGCGCAATCCCGACATATCCTGAGCCAAGGCGACAATTTCGGCCTCACGCTCAGTCATGCGGCATCCTCATCCCTGTGCGTAGGCAGCCTCGATCAGCACCCGAACTTCATCCCATTCGGGCACGGCATCGGCGCGCATGGGCACCATGAAACGATGGCTCTTGCCATCTTCGCCAGCAGGGGTTTCGATTTCCAGAATGTCGCCCGCGCCGAAATTCTCGACCGCAACCACCGTGCCCAGCATGTCGCCAGAGGTCGATTGCGCCGCCAGCCCCAACAGGTCGGCGTAATAATATTCACCCGGCGCCAAAGGAGGCATGGCCGAGCGGAGGACCGTCAGTGCCGTCCCGCGCAATTTTTCCGCCGCCGTTCGATCAGGGACTTCGGCAAAGCGGGCAATCGCACCACCCTTGCCGTCATCCTTGATCGATTTCAGCGTCAGCTTGCCGTCGTTGAAGGCGCGGTAGCTTTTGAGCGCCGCCACGCCTTCACCAAACAGCTTGAGGCGAACCTCGCCCGTGATGCCATGGGCCGCGGCCACCGCCGCCATAGTCACGGGCCGGTCGCTCATTATTCAGCAGCAGCCGCTTCAGCAGCTTCAGCAGCCTTCTTGGCCTTGTCTTCAGCGCGTTCCTTGGCCTTCTTGCCGGGTTCGGCGCGCTGCGGGTTGTTGGTGGGGGCGCGTTCCTTCAGACCGGCCTTGTCCAGCAGACGGGCAACGCGGTCGGTCGGCTGTGCGCCAACGCCCAGCCAGTACTTCACGCGGTCTTCGATCAGACGCACGCGGTCTTCGCTGTCCTTGGCGAGCAGCGGGTTATAGGTGCCAACCTGTTCCAGGAACTTGCCGTCGCGGGGCGCGGTGGCATTGGCAACAACGATCTTGTAGTAAGGGCGCTTCTTAGAACCGCCACGCGACAGACGCAGAGAAACCGACATTTTCGTACCTTTCCAATAAATTCGAAATTATTTCTTCAGAAACTTTGTGAAGTCCGGCGCCCCGGCACCAAGACCGGGAAGGCCACTGCCGCCGGGGCCTCCAAGACCGCCCATACCGCCGGGCATTCCGCCGCCCATCCCGCCAAGACCACCCTTGCCGAACAAGGCAGCGAGGCCCTTGAGCCCGCCCATTTTCTTGATCTGCTTCATCGCCTTTTCCATCTCCTGATGCATTTTCAGGAGCTTGTTGACTTCCTGCACCTGCGTGCCGGAACCATTGGCGATGCGGATCTTGCGCTTGGCGTTGAGCAATTCGGGGCGCGCGCGCTCTTTGGGGGTCATCGAACCGATGATCGCATCCATGCGCAGCAACGTGCGGTCATTCATGCCGCTGTTGGCCATGGCGGCCTGCGCCTTCTTCATGCCCGGCAGCATACCGGCCAACATGCCAAGGCCGCCCATTTTCTGCATCTGGCGGAGTTGGCTGCGCAGGTCGTTCATGTCGAACTGACCCTTGGCCATGCGTTCGGCCAGCTTTTCGGCGTCCTCGGCATCAACCGCTTGGGCTGCCTTTTCCACCAGGCTGACGATATCGCCCATGCCCAGAATACGGCCCGCCACGCGGCCCGGATTGAACACTTCAATCTGGTCGAGCTTTTCGCCCATACCGGCAAACTTGATCGGCTTGCCCGTGACCGCGCGCATCGAAAGCGCCGCACCGCCGCGCGCGTCACCATCCATACGGGTGAGGATCACACCCGTCAGATCGACTTCACCCGCAAAGCTCTGCGCAACGTTCACCGCGTCCTGACCGGTCAGCGAATCGACAACCAGCAGCGTTTCCTTGGGACGAGAGATAGCGGCAACCGCCTTCATCTCCTCCATCAAGGCCGAATCGACGTGCAGACGGCCCGCCGTGTCCAGCAGCAGCACGTCCACAGCCTGAAGCTTGGCCGAATTGATCGCGCGTTCGGCAATCGCCGTCGGCATCTGGCCCGAAACGATCGGCAGAGTGGCAACGCCCACCTGCGTACCCAGAACGGCCAACTGCTCCTGCGCGGCGGGGCGGTTGACGTCCAGCGACGCCATCAACACCTTCTTGCCGTGCTTTTCTTTCAGCAGCTTGCCGAGTTTCGCCGTGCTGGTGGTCTTACCCGAACCCTGAAGGCCGACCATCATGATGACGACCGGCGGGGCCGCATTCAGATCAAGACCGGGGACATCCTGCCCGCCCAGCATCTCGACCAGCGCATCATTGACGATCTTGACGACCTGTTGACCCGGCGTAACCGACTTGAGCACATTTTGCCCAACGGCCTTCTCGGTAACCTCGTCGATGAAACGGCGCACAACCGGCAGGGCCACGTCTGCTTCGAGCAGAGCAATGCGCACTTCACGCATCGCATCGCGCACATCCTGTTCCTTGAGCGCACCGCGCCCCTTCAGCCGATCAAAGACCGAGCCAAGGCGATCAGACAGAGCGTCGAACATCAGCCAACCCTTACCAAGCGCGCCCGGCCCGGCATTACGCCGAAACCATCACGCGAAAAACGCCGATGGGCGAAACCTCGCCGATCAGCGCATCAAAATCTCTATCAAGCGAAAAACGCCGGCGGACGAAAACTCGTCGGCCAGCGTAGCGCTTGAAGAAGCGATACTTCCCTTTGGTGGAGCCTAGCGGGATCGAACCGCTGACCTCCTGCATGCCATGCAGGCGCTCTCCCAGCTGAGCTAAGGCCCCGAACCAATGGGATATGTGCTTGAATGGTGGAGCCTAGCGGGATCGAACCGCTGACCTCCTGCATGCCATGCAGGCGCTCTCCCAGCTGAGCTAAGGCCCCATTCATTCAATAAGCTAGGCACCCCTGGGTGGTTTGCTTCGCTTCCGCCTCGTCGGCGGGCCGCCCCACTAGGACGACCCCGGAACCTTGGCAAGAACTTTTTTCAAGAAATTTCATTTTTCTGAAAAATGCCCAACCAAGGTTCCCGACGGACTTACACCTCGTCGGGTTCCTCGTCGTGGCCCGACACGCCCAGGTCGTCATCGCCGCCCAGGTCAACGTCATTGTCCGGCGAATCGCCGTCATCGTCGATGTCCAGATCTTCATCGGCCAGATCGACGTCGGCCACTTCATCGGCCTCCTTCTTCTGGATCTCTTCGAACGGAATCGGCTGCTTGCTCTTCAGCACCGGTTCCGGCACCCAGGCATAGCCGCATTCGATGCAAGTGACGGGATCGTCCTTGCCCAGATCGTAAAAGCGGGTGCCGCACTTCGGGCAACCATGCTTGGCGCCCCATTCTGGCTTGACCATGCTATTCCTCATGTCTGCCCCACCAGAACGGCGGGCCGTATCCATTGCTATGCGTAACTGGCGCGAAGAGCCATTTGACCGGCCCTGCCATGCTCTGGCGCCTTGCCATAGAGCCTTCGCGCTGTCAAAAGCCGCGCGCTTCTGGCGGGTGCCTGCCCGCGACGCAAGCCTTTTTCGCATCTATTGACCAAGGAATCCTGTCTGTGAGCGCCTCTGCCACTCCCCGCCCCCGCCGTTTCATGCCCGCAGGCGCCCTGAACGGCACGATCCGCGTGCCCGGCGACAAGTCGATCAGCCACCGCTCGATCATGCTGGGCGCTTTGGCTCTGGGCGAAACGCGCGTCACCGGCCTGCTGGAGGGTGAAGATGTGATGTCCACCGCCGCCGCGATGCGCGCCATGGGCGCCAAAATCGAAAAGACCGAGGATGGCGAATGGATCATCAATGGCGTGGGCGTTGGCGGGCTGCTGCAACCGGAAACCGCACTCGACATGGGCAATTCGGGGACGTCGACCCGTCTGCTGATGGGCCTTGTCGCGTCGCATGACATCACGGCGACCTTTGTCGGTGACGCCTCGCTGTCCAAACGCCCGATGGGCCGCGTGATCGATCCGCTCTCCACCATGGGCGCCGATTTCACCTCTACCGAAGGCCGCCTGCCGCTGACCATGCGCGGCGCATCGCCCGCCGTGCCGATCACCTATCGTCTACCGATGGCCTCGGCTCAGGTCAAATCGGCGGTGCTGCTGGCGGGGCTGAATACGCCGGGCATCACCACCGTCATCGAACCCGTCCCCACCCGCGACCATTCCGAACGGATGCTGCGCGGATTCGGCGCGAATCTGACCGTTGAGGTTGACGCCGAAGGCACGCGCACGATCCAGATCCACGGCCCCGCCGAATTGAAGGGCCAGACCATCGTGGTCCCCGGCGACCCCTCCTCCGCAGCTTTCTTTATCGTGGCGGCCCTCACCGTTCCGGACAGCGATGTTCTGATCGAAAACGTCGGCCTCAACCCCACCCGCGCCGGGATCGTCACCGTGCTGCGCCAGATGGGCGGGCAAATCGAGGGAGTAAATCCGCGTGAAGTGGGCGGCGAACCTGTGGCCGACCTGCGCGTACGCCATTCCGTTCTGCAAGGCATCGAGGTTGATCCCGACATCGTGCCCAGCATGGTCGATGAATTCCCCGTCCTTTTCGTCGCCGCCGCTCAGGCGCAGGGCCGCACCATCTGCCGCGGCCTCGAAGAATTGCGCGTCAAGGAAAGCGACCGCATCACCGTGATGCGCATCGCCCTCGAACTGGCCGGGGCAAGGGTGCAGGAAACCGAGGACGGCATGATCATCGACGGCACGGGCGGCGCGCCCTTGCCCGGCACATCGGGCGCGCATCATGTCGCAACGCATCTGGACCACCGCATCGCCATGAGCATGGCCATCGCGGGCCTCAACAGCATGAATGGCGTCGCCATCGACGACACCAGCCCGATCGCCACCAGCTTCCCCAATTTCGAAGCTCTGCTGGCCAATCTGGTGGCACGATGAGTCTGGTCTCCGGCATTCCCGCCGATGTCGCCAATGCCTGCGGCTTTGCGGGCATGGGCCTTTGCGTATTTGCCTATGCCTATACCACGGCCTTTACCGGCAAGGCGCGTGAGCCGAATCCCTTCATTCAACATGGGGCCAATCTGGCGGGCGCGCTTTTGCTGGTGATCTCGCTGTTGGTCGAAACCAATCCGGCCTCGCTGGCGTTGGAAAGCCTGTGGTCGGCCATTGCCTTTGTCGGTCTGGTCCGCGCCATCATGGCCCGCAAAAAAGGAAACGCATGATTATCGCCGTCGATGGCCCCACCGCTTCGGGCAAGGGCACAATCGCCAAGGCTTTGGCCGCGCATTACGGCCTGCCGCATCTCGACACCGGCCTGCTTTATCGCGCGGTCGGGCGTCAGGTGGCGCTCAATGGCGGCAATCCTGATGATGCCGGCGATGCTTTGGCGGCTTGCAACTTTGCCGACAGCCTGCTGAACGATCCCGAATTGCGGTCCGAGGCCAGCGGCGGCCTTGCCTCACGCGTGTCGGTCCACCCGCCCGTGCGTCAGGCACTGTACGAACGCCAACGCGCCTTTGCCACACAGGCGGGCGGCGCGGTTCTGGACGGGCGTGACATCGGCACCGTCATCGCGCCCGAGGCGCAGGCCAAATTGTTCGTCATCGCCAGCGTTGCCGCCCGCGCCCAGCGCCGCCATGCCGAAATGGTATCGCAAGGCCGCGACGTCGCGCTTGACGAAATCGAGGCCGATCTGGCGGCCCGCGACGAACGTGACCGCAACCGCAGCGCGGCGCCTTTGCGCGCGGCGGACGATGCGATCACGCTCGACACATCCGACCTTGGGCGCGAGGCGGCGATTGCCGCCGCCATCGCGCTGGTCGAACAAATGCGGTGCCCTAACGATTGATGGCCTTAGTGGCGGAATTGGGCCTGCGTGACTTCGGCTTCCTTCGCCACGGTCTTCTTTTTGGCATGTGACTTGGCGTGGTGGCGCGCCTTGCTCTTGACCTCCAGCTTGTGCAGGCGGGCCTTCAGGATGGCGACCTGAGCGCGCGCCGCACGGGCGTCCGCCGCCGCGGCCGCCGCCAAGGCATTGGCCGAATTGGCCGAATTGCCCGCGTTCTGTGCCGCGATATTGGCCGCGTCCGCCGAACCTTGTGCCCGGCCCGATGCGGCCAGAGCATTGTCCGCCGTCCCCTGCGCGCGGGCCGCCGCGCCATTGCCGGCCTGCGCCGAAACATAGGCCTCATCGGCCCGCGCCTGCGCCCGCTTGACCGAACCCTTCGTCGCGCAACCCGACAGCGCCAGCGACGCCACAACCAGACTTGCCCCCATCAGACCCAAAGATTTACGCATGGGTTCACCTCCTTCAAATGACTTCCATCCATTGGAATTTTGCTCAAACCAACGGCTGCCTTTGCGGAAAATGAACGATCCGTACAGCCAAGATGGCCTGCCCCAATCGCAAGACGAACCGTTTTGACGATAGGGACCGTTACGCCGCGGTACATAGGGCCGCCCAACAGCCGCATTTTCCTTGCCTTTAGCCCCCATTTGGACTAGGCGCCGCCGGTCTGCCTGTGGCTTGCCATGGGTGGGTGCTGTGGATGGCATCCGGCCTCCATGGCGGTTCGGCCCTTTTTGGCCCGACGTTCGCATGGTGCGGCGGCGGAGGAAAGACCGGCGGACGGAGAGAAGCTCCCAACCGCCTGGCCGGAAGAACGTTAGATTTGAAGGACTCTTTTATGAGCACCCCGACCCGCGACGATTTCGCGGCTCTCCTTGACGAATCGCTCGGCGGCGCCGCCGGCGGCGGCTTTGAAGGCCGCGTGGTCAAGGGCACCATCACCGCCATCGAAAACGACAAGGCCGTCATCGACGTAGGCCTCAAGAGCGAAGGCCGCGTTCCGCTGCGCGAATTCGCCATGGCCGGTCAGCCCCACGGTCTGTCGGTTGGCGACGAAGTCGAAGTGTTTGTCGACCGCGTCGAAAACGCCGATGGCGAAGCCATGCTCTCGCGTGACCGCGCTCGTCGCGAAGCCGCTTGGGACAAGCTTGAAAACGAATTTGGCGAAGGCAAGCGCGTTGAAGGCGTCATCTTCGGCCGCGTCAAGGGTGGCTTCACCGTCGACCTCGACGGCGCCGTGGCCTTCCTGCCTGGTTCGCAGGTCGACATCCGCCCCGTGCGCGACGTCACCCCGCTGCTCGACGTTCCCCAGCCGTTCCAGATCCTCAAGATGGACCGTCGCCGTGGCAACATCGTCGTGTCGCGCCGCGCCGTTCTGGAAGAAACCCGCGCCGAACAGCGCAGCGGCCTGATCCAGAACCTGTCGGAAGGCCAGATCATCGACGGCGTCGTCAAGAACATCACCGATTACGGTGCGTTCGTTGATCTGGGCGGCATCGACGGCCTGCTGCACGTCACCGACATGAGCTACAAGCGCGTGAACCACCCGAGCGAAGTGATCGCCATCGGCGACACCGTGCGCGTGCAGATCGTCCGCATCAACCAGGACACGCAGCGCATCAGCCTCGGCATGAAGCAGCTGGAATCGGATCCGTGGGATGGCGTTGCCGCCAAGTACCCGGTTGGCGCCAAGCTGCGCGGCACCGTGACCAACATCACCGAATATGGTGCGTTCGTCGAACTGGAAGCCGGCATCGAAGGTCTGGTCCACGTTTCGGAAATGTCGTGGACCAAGAAGAACGTCCACCCCGGCAAGATCGTTTCGACCTCGCAGGAAGTCGACGTGCTGGTGCTGGAAGTCGATTCGGACAAGCGCCGCATCTCGCTCGGCCTCAAGCAGGCTCAGCAGAACCCCTGGGAAGCTTTCGCCGAACGTCACCCCGTTGGTTCGACCGTCGAAGGCGAAGTCAAGAACGCCACCGAATTCGGTCTGTTCATCGGTCTGGACGGCGAAGTCGATGGCATGGTCCACATGTCGGACATCGCTTGGGGCATCTCGGGCGAAGACGCGCTGGCGCTGCACCGCAAGGGTGAAAGCGTCAAGGCGATCGTTCTGGACGTGGACATCGAAAAGGAACGCATCAGCCTGGGCATCAAGCAGCTCGAAAAGGGCGCCCCGGCCGCTGGCGGCGTTTCGACCGCTGCTGGTTCGAACCTGAAGCGCAACGAAGTTGTCACCGTGACCGTGCTCGAAGTGCGTGACGGCGGCCTCGAAGTGCAGGCTGGCGACGATGGCGCCACCGGCTTCATCAAGCGTTCGGATCTGGGTCGTGACCGCGACGAACAGCGCCCCGACCGCTTCCAGGTTGGTCAGAAGATCGACGCCATGGTCACCGGTTTCGACCGTTCGAAGAAGCCCAGCTTCTCGATCAAGGCGCGTCAGCTGCACGAAGAAAAGGAAGCCGTCGAACAGTACGGTTCCTCGGATGCCGGCGCTTCGCTGGGCGACATCCTGGGCGCCGCTCTGAAGGCCAAGCAGTAAGCTTGAACCTTCGGGCAGTTGCCTGAAAACAAAGACCCGCTCGGAGCGATCCGGGCGGGTTTTTTGTGTCCTCAATGGCGGGCGGAACCAATTTGGCGGCATCTGGAATTGCGCTGGGTTGGACCAGAAAACTCGTGAAGGCGATTTTCGGAACCCGTGGTCGAGCGGTTGCTTGCTCTTGAATGGTGGAATTACCCGATGCTGGATGCTCCACAAGGCCTCGACTTTTCCGATGTGGAAACCTCAATCGACACCATCAAAGACCTCATCGGCCATGGGAAACTGGGCCGACTTATGCCACATCACATGGTCAGAACGATCTATGGGCTGGGAAACATCAATTTCCCCTGACCCTCATGCTATGGAAATTGAAACCGTCATGCCACTGGAAATCCACCAATTCCCCTGCCTATCGGACAATTATGGGTTTCTGATCCATGATCCCGAATCGGGCGAAACCGCCTGTATCGACACGCCCGATGCCGATGAATATCTGCGTCAGGCTGAAGCCAAAGGCTGGCGGATCACCCAGATCTGGAACACCCATTGGCACGCGGATCACGCGGGCGGCAATATGGCCATCAAGGCTGCGACCGAATGCGTCATTACCGCGCCGGTGGGCGATGCGGCAAAGATCGAAGGGGTGGATCGGACCGTTGATCAGGGCGACACGGTTTGGCTGGGGGCTTGGGAAGCACAGGTGATCAATGTGGGCGGCCATACGATGGGCCACATTGCCTATCACCTGCCCGCCGCGTCCATCGCCTTTGTTGGGGACGCGCTGTTCGCATTGGGGTGTGGGCGCATGTTTGAAGGGACGGCGGCGCAATTCTGGGCCAGTCTGGAGCGTTTGAAGGCGCTGCCGGGCGAAACGACCATCTACTGCGCCCATGAGTATACGGCCAGCAATGCCCGTTTCGCATTGTACGCCGATCCGGACAATGACACCTTGGCCGCCTATGTCGATGAAATCACCCGTAAGCGGGCACATGAGGAACCGACAGTCCCCTTCCCCCTCGATCGCGAATTGGTGACAAATCCGTTCCTGCGCGCCGACGACGCGGCCATTCAGGCTCGGTGGGGAGCGGACGCTGTGACCGCCTTTGCGGCGTTGAGAGAGGCCAAAAACAGCTTTTGAGCCCTATCTGTCACGGCTCGATGCTGCTGTCGCGCTTAACGCCTTCGAGATGGCGCTCTACGCGCTGCTTCTCCGCCTTGGCCGCCATTTTGGTCGCCTTGGTCTGCCCATGCAGCGTACGGTTGGCGTGTGCCTGTTTTTCAGCCTCGCTGCGCGCCTTCGCCTTGCGGGCCAAACGCAAGTTTATAATCTCTGCCATGCGCACCTCTTAGCCATTCCCGGCTCCAAACGCAAAAAGCCCCGCCGAAGCGGGGCTTTCCACCAGATCTGATGATCGAATCAGAGACCGGCAATCGCCGCGTCGACCTGAACCTTGTCAGCATCCACGCCATAACGACCAGCGATCAGACCGCGAGCCGCAGCAGCAGCGGCCGCCGCCGTCTTGGCCTGAAGCTCGGCAACCGCCGCGCGTTCAGCCGCTTCGATCTTGTCACCAGCGATCTTTTCGCGGCGCGCAATCACAGCGGTCGTATCAGCTTCAGCCTTGGCGATGATCGCTTGGGCTTCATGCTTGGCATGCTCGACCAGTTGCGCGGCTTCCTTTTCGGCGCCGGCAATACGGGCGGCATATTCCGCACGCAACTTGTCCGCTTCGGCGCGCAACGCCTTGGCTTCGTCAAGCTGCTTACGGATTTCGGCAATGCTGCCGTCCAGCCCCTTGGTAAGCACCGAGGGAACCTTGAGCACAAGAGCCACGAGGATCAGCACCGCCATCGAAGCGGCAACGATCTGCGGCGCCGTGGCAAAGCCCAGCATCAGCGGTTCGGCAGCTTCATGGCCGCCATGTTCGCCTGCCGCTTCAGCAGCGCCAGCAGCCAGAATGGCCAGAGTAGCAAGATCAGCCATGGAGGACCTCCTTCACGGCGGCGCGGGCGGCATCGCCTTCCACGCTCAGGCCGGCAAGGCGGGCGACAATGTCGCTGGCCGCTTCGCTGGCAACGGTTTCGATTTCGGCCAGTGCTTCGGCGCGGGCCGTGGCAAGACGCGCATCGGCTTCGGCCAGACGGCCATCCACCACAGAGGCGGCCTGAGCCAGACGAACTTCGCTCGCCTTGGTGGCATCAGCCTTGGCCTTGGCGATCAACGCCTGTGCTTCGGCGCGCTGCTTGTTGCTGGTTGCAGCCCAATTGGCTTCATCAGCTTCGGCGGCGCGGCGCGCGGCTTCGGCAGCGGCCAGATCATCAGCGATCTGCTTGTCGCGATTTGCCACCGTCGCCTGAACCTTGGGCACAAAGCCGCGGCCAATGACGAAGAAAACAAATCCGAAGAAGATCAGCGCCCAGAAGATCTGGGACGCATAGGTTGCGGATAGCTGCGCAATCTGAGGCATCACTTAGGTTCCGGTCGCTGTGCGTCGGGCCGGATGGACCTGACGGTGTCACCGCAAGGCCGCGATATTATCCCAAGGGGAAAAACCGGGCCAGGAAATTCAAATGGCGATCCCGACCGGGGCGCATGCCCCGGCCAGGTTCACCAACATTCGTTCAGGCAACGAAGATCAGGATCATCGCCACGACGAACGAGAGCAGACCCAGAAGTTCAGCAGCCGCGAAGCCGATGAACAGACGGCCCTGCTGACCATCAGCGGCGCCGGGGTTGCGAAGAGCGGATTCGAGGAACGAACCGAACACGTTACCCACGCCCAGGGCAGCCACACCGGCGCCGATAGCGGCCAGACCAGCACCGATCAGCTTTGCGCTTGCAGGTTCCATTTCCATAACTCCTTTTGAACGAATTTCGTTGGTTGAAAGGCTTTGAAGTACGTCTTGAAAACTTAGTGCAGGTTTTCAGCGTCGTTGAGATACAGCGAGGTCAACAGCGCGAAAACATAAGCCTGAATGCCGGCAACCAGCACTTCCAGAGCGCAGATGGCGATCATCAGCGCAAAGCTGGGGATGCCGACAACAGTGCCCCACAGGGCGCCCGAATTAACCGAGCTGATCACGAAGCTGGAAAGCACTTCGAGCAGAACGTGGCCGGCCATCATCGCCACGAACAAACGCAGGGCGAGAGAGAAAGGACGCACGAGGAACGAGATCAGTTCGATCACCGGGATCAGCCACAGCAGCCAAGCAGGCGTGCCATGCGGCACGAACAGGCTGAAAAAGTGCAGGCCATGGCGGGCAAAGCCCACGATCAGCACGATCGAGAAGGACAGGATCGCCAGAACGCCGGTCACCGTAAAGTGGCTGGTCGAGGTGAAGGGATGAACGCCCTTGATCAGGCCCAGCGGCAGCAGGCCCAGCACGTTCGAGAAAAGAATGAAGCTGAACAGCGAGAAGATGTAAGGCACATACTTCTTGCCCTTGGGGCCAACATTGGCGGCCAGCAGGTTGTCAATAAAGCCAACCAGACCTTCTACCATCACCTGCCAACGGCCGGGAACAGTCTGACCCTTGGCGCCGCCCGCGACAAACGCGAGAAGCACGACAAAAGTAATCAGCATCCACAGCGCCGAATTGGTGAAAGCAATGTTGTGCCCGGCAATGGTCCACTGATCGGTGCCAAAAAGCGGCTCGATCATGAACTGGTGCATCGGATCGACTTTGCCCTGTTCGGCCACGCTTTATGCCCCCTTGCCTATGCATCATTAGCGGTCTTTGATAACCCCTTCTTTGGGGCGACCCTGTTCAAGGATCATTCAGACCGCCGGGTGGAAATCCGGATAATGTTCCTGAAAGCGGCGAAGGTGCCAAGCCCCATCACCACCAACAGACCCCAATGGCCGCGTCCGATCAACTGGTCTATGGTCCAGCCAATAAACGCGCCGCCACCGATCCCCGCGATAAGCTCAGCCAGAACGCGGTTGCCCAGACGATAGCTGTCGTCCGATTGAGCCCCCTTGTTCGGCGTTTTACGCATATCCTCGCGCTCCCGAACGGCTTTAAGGCGTTCATCGAGTGCTGCAAGGCGCGCATCCTCACCGCGTTGATCCTGTGCCTTCGGCTCGTCGTTCAAAACTCTCTCCCGCCTCATTTGTCCTTGGACCGGACTGTGGGGCTAAAAAGAGCCATGTGCAACGGCTGTCCGCTCAGGGCGCCTGCCCCTTAGGCGGGGGGTTAGCCCAAGTCAACCGGTCGCTAGGTAGTAGTAAGGTAGCATAAAGCCGTTCGGGCCATTTTCAGGCGGGTACGTATGCGCAGAAAATGTGGGAACCGACGAAGATCGCGCAATTGTCGGACATCTAAACGCCCATCCGCGAATCACTTCTTGCCATTCACCTCAACAAAAGCCGCGCGAGGTTGCCCCCGCGCGGCCGCATCTTGAACTGTTCTTACCGTTCAGGCCGGACAGCGGCTGTCGCGCACCGGAGCCCCGGCCCCGCGCACCTGCCAACTGCCATCAGGGGTCTGATATTTCTCCCCCGGCTGGGTCGACAAAACCAGCTTGCAGCCCGTGGTAAAGGCATATTCCTCCACCGTGGCATGCTGGGCCTGCGCCCGCTCGGCATAGACCGCCTTGCGCTTGATGTTGATGTCATCGACCAGCCGCTTGAGATCGGGCGACGATGCGCCAACAATCCCCAGATAGCCGGTGGGCATTTCCCCCACCTGTCCGGCCGAACGCGCGGCGGCATAGGCCGGATCGCGCGCCTGCGCCAAAGCATGGCCCGCCATGAACGGCACCAGCAGCACAGCGGCCAACAGGGGCGAAACAGAAGCTTTTACGCGCGACATCAGAAGATATCCTTATTGCTATCAATCGTTTTGCCCGCATCGGCGGCCAGACGATAGATGACTTCCTGTTTGATGTTGATGTTCAGCTCGATCACGATCGGCTTGTCGGGCGCGCTGACTGTAATACACCCCGACAACGCGGCCATCATGCCAAGCGATAGGGCTGCCACCCCCAGCCGGGCGGGTCGTTTGCGCCAATCCACTCGCAAGGCTGGCAACAGACGTCCGCCCGGCCCCTTCGCCCTGCCCTGTTGAAATTCCCGCTGGTCCATACGGGAATGTTTGGCCACGGCGGGGCGGCGGGTCAATCTAATACGCTTCATGGACGATGCTCGCTGACTGAAGGCTGAATGGTTGCGGTTTTTGTGGGCTGAGGCTGATTGGGCATCACGCGCATATTGGGCAGGCTGAGGCCCTTGTCACGCGGATCGCCGATATAGTTCGAATCGTAAAGCGAACGCAGCGAACCGATCATCTGATAAAAAGGTGCGCGGATGTTCACATTGAATTGCAAAGGCAATTTGGCCACCTGTCGGGTAAGGAAGTTCTTCGAAGCCCCCTTGCCCTGGCTCAACCCCTTCATCGAAACGCGTGTGACGACCTCACCGGCCAGATCGCCGTCCAGACCGATTCGCATTTCCTTAAATTGCACGTCACGCAACGTGCGAAAGGCCAGATTGGCCATCGGCGTCAGATCCCGATAGCTCAATTCGCCCACATAGGAGACCGAACCGCCACCCGGGCGCGAAATCAGCTCGCCACTCGACACGCGCCCGCCGTTCTGGTCGAAAACCAAGGGGATGCGACCGTCGAACAGACCCGTCGCGGCCAAATTCGACACTTCCATATGCGTGATCAGCTTGGCGGCATTCACACCCGACAGCTTCAATTCGAATCGGCGCACCGCCGCCCCGCCCAATTGCAGCTTCGT
Source organism: Novosphingobium sp. Sphag1I (assembly GCF_056279125.1). NCBI lineage: Bacteria > Pseudomonadati > Pseudomonadota > Alphaproteobacteria > Sphingomonadales > Sphingomonadaceae > Novosphingobium > Novosphingobium sp. Sphag1I. The sequence continues at coordinate 100,159 of NZ_JBWBQS010000010.1, forward strand.
GGGCAGCATCTCCATCTCGCCATCAAGGAAGGGCCAGCGGGCATCCTCAATTTCCAGAAGATAGCCCGGATGCATGGTAAAGCGCATCTTGCCATCAGTGGCCTCGATGCCCGGATTGATCGACCCGATGCGCAAGGATTGATGCGGTGCCGTCACAAGGCCCAGCAGATCGGTGAACTCCACCGTCCCGGCGACACCCTTTACCGGACCGGCCATGCCCGCAAAATCAAAGCTCTGCGTGGTGATCCTGCCGCGACTGCTCACCTTGCCATCGGCCCATTCGATGCGGCCCGTGCCGTCGAATCGGCCGGCCGCATTGGCGATTGTGCCCTGCGCCAGAACGCTCAACCGATCGGGTTGCAGGGCATTGTCAAAGGACAGCCCGTCCAGCGTCAGATCGGCATGGCCCTTCACGCCGGCCAAATCATGCGTGATGGCGACCTGTACGATCTGTCGATCGCTCTTGGGTTCACGCAACAAAGCATCGGCGCGAATCACGCCATTGGCCATGGTCAGGCTGGCCCCGCGCGCGGAAAGAGGGGCGAAGCGCTCCTGCTTCTCCACATCGGCCACCTGCATCGCCACATCGCTGAGCGCCAGCGTGCCTTCGCCATAGCGCCAATGGCCCGCACCATCGCGAATCAACAAAGGCACCGCGGCCAGATTACCGGTCAGCCCCTTGAACTCACCCGAAAAACCCGCCCCCATCAACGCCGTGACCGAGGCCAGCTTGAGGACGGAAGCCTCACCCGGCTTGCCCAATTGGACCGCGACCTGACCCACGCTCAACGCCGAATCGCGCCCGTTGCCCGCACGCAATTCCAAAGGTCCACTGTTCACCTTCAAAGGCGAATCGCCCATCCGGCCGTTCAGGTCCAGACCTGCCAGCCGGATCCCGGCCCGCCATCCCCCCTTGTCCACGGCCAGCAGCGGCCCGCCAAGCGGACAGGCCGACAGTTTGCTCGCGCTCAGGCTCAAGCCATTGGCCTCAAGCCCGGCAAAGGAAACCGGCGTGCAACCCGTCCACAGACGCGCGCCACCCCTGCCCGCCACACCTTCCAACGGCAGGCGCAGCGCGGCGACCTTCACGCCCTGGGCCAAAGCGCCCGACGCCACAGCCTCACCACGCCAGCGGACTTGTCCGCCCTTGGTCGAAATCTCCACCTTGGGCAGGGTCAGCGATGCGCCCTGATTACCGCGATATTCGGCCATGCTCAGGCGAATCGGCCCGCCATTCTTGGGAATTTCCGCCAGAAAGCGCGGCAGCCCCGGCGCAGCCCCGCGCAAGGATCCGGTAAAGCGCGGCACATCGCCCTTTTCCCGCACCAGCGTCAGCCGGTCACCATCCAGCAAGGGCATACCCGACGCCCCCACCAGCCGCATCAAAGGCGCAACAAGGCTGAAACGCCCTTCGCTGGCATGCAAATTGAACCGACCTTCGAGACGGCTGCGCGGGGTTTCCTTGCGCAGGCTTTGTTCGATCCGCGCCAGCAAAGGCTCGGCCAGAGTGCCCGCCACCCCGCGCCTTGCATTGACCAAGGCAGCATAGGCGGCCTTATCCGGCGTGACGCCATGACCCGACACGTTGCCTTCGCCATCCAAACGACTCAACGTCATTGGAGCGCGGAAACGGCCCTCTACACTCACATCCTTGGCCGTCACACCGCCAGCGGCAATGTCATGGGCGGTGATATCGCCAATCGCACTGATCGCCGAATCGCGCATGGCCAATCGCAGCGGCCCGGTAATCGCCCCAAGCCGCGTACCCGGCATGGTCAGCGCCCCGGTCTTGAGCGCCAGTTCGACATCTCCGCCGTCCAGCATCGGGGCGATCTTGGCCTTCACCCCAATCTGGGAAGCGGCCAGTTTCACTCCACCGCAAGTCGTCGGCAACAGATGCGTCATGCCATTAATGATGGGCGCCCCGCCCGTCACGCCCAACCGCCCGATCAGACGGACACCGCCATCACAGCCGCCCGCCCGCAAATGCGGCGCCGACACGGCCAGCGGCCCGTCAAAACCCCCGGCCAGACTGCCCTGCCCCGACAGGGTGGCGCCAATACCCCCCGCCGGTGTGGAGATCGCCATCACCCCGCCCGCAATCCGCAGATCGATATCGGGCAAGCCCGCGAACGGCTGTCCTCCGCCCTGCATCAATTTGTCGATGGCGCCAAAACTGATCCGCCCATTGCGCATGGCGGCAAAGACGCGCGGCGATGTGACATCGATCCGCGTAATCCCCGGCGTAAATCCGGCAAGCCCCGCCCAAACCTCGACCCGCGGGATCACCGCATCGGGGTGTTTGGGATCGCCCACCACCACATCGGCCAAAACCGCATGGCGCGTATCCAGATCAACGATCCGGTATGAGGCCGCCAGATCCAGCCGCCTTAGTTCACGGCCCAGAATCGCATCGGCAATTTCCAGCCTTTCGGCCCAGCCAAGGCCCAGCGCCAAGGCCACCAGCCCCGCCCCCGCAAGGGCAAGTTGCCGACCGCGCCCACGCGCGCTCTGCTCTTGTTCACCATCAGGAGGCACATCATCCATCGTGGAGGACTCTTGCGCGAGGGGGCCGAGAAAGGCAATGCTTATACGCAATTGCCGCGATGGGCCGGGGGACAAGTGTGACCAAAGATAGTGACAAGGGCCACAAAAACCGTCTTCGGGAAGCAGCCGTTGTGGGATTGTTCGATAATCAGGACATGCGCATCGCCCATCGCGAGGCGGAAAATCTCGACCGGGCAGCCCATGATGCAACCGGCCACCGCGCCCGTTTGCGCAAAAGGTTGCTGGATGGCGGCGAAGGGGCGCTGGCTGATCATGAGATCATCGAATATCTGCTGACCACGGCCATCCCGCGCCGCGATACCAAACCGCTGGCGCGAAGCCTGCTGGCCCGGTTCGGGTCTTTGGCCGGGGTGTTCAATGCCGATTCGGCCGCTTTGGTGCAACACCCCGGCATGGGCGAAACCAGCGCCGCCGCGATCCGCATCGTGGCTCTGGCCGCAAGGCGCTTTGCCCGCCATCAGGTCAGCGAGCAGCCCGTGCTCAATTCCTGGCAATTGCTGATTTCCTATCTGACCATCGATATGGCCCATTTGAATGTTGAGCGGGTCCGCGCGCTCTATCTGGACACCAAATTTCGCCTGATCCGCGACGAACATCTGGGCGATGGCAGTCTTGATGAAGCATCGATCCACCCGCGCGAAGTGATCCGCAAGGCGCTGGATCTGGGCGCGGCATCGATGATTCTGGTCCACAATCACCCTTCGGGTTCGCCCGAACCCAGCAAGGCCGATATTCAGATCACACAGAAGATTGCCGATGCGGGACATCATCTGGGCATTGCGGTGCATGATCATGTCGTCATCGGGCGCGAAGGCCATGTTTCGCTGCGCCAGCGGGGGCTGTTATAACGCAAAACTTGCCTTTGCGCGCATCAGGCCCTAGCGGCGGCCCCAAGAGAATCTGCGCCGGAGACACATATGGTACCCCGTTACGCCCGCCCCGCGATGACCGCGATCTGGGAACCCGAAGCCCGTTACAAGATCTGGTTCGAGATCGAAGCCCATGCCACGCAAAAGCTGGGCGAGTTGGGCGTTGTGCCCGCAAGCGGCCCCAAGGCGCTGTGGGACTGGTGGGCGACCAACCCCAAGATCGACGTGGCCGCCATTGACGCCAAGGAAGCCATCCTCAAGCATGACGTGATCGCCTTCCTCGACTGGGTTGCCGAACAGGTCGGACCCGAAGCGCGCTTCATGCATCAGGGCATGACCTCCTCGGACGTGCTGGACACCACCCTTTCGGTACAGTTGGCCAAGGCCGCCGACATCCTGATCGAGGACATCGACGCGCTGCTGGCCGCGATCAAGCGCCGCGCGTTTGAACACAAGTACACGCCCACCATCGGGCGCAGCCACGGCATCCACGCCGAACCGACCACCTTCGGCAAGAAACTGGCCGAGGCCTATGCCGAATTCACCCGCAACCGTGCGCGTCTAGTGGCGGCACGTGAAGACATCGCCACCTGCGCGATCTCGGGCGCCGTCGGCACCTTTGCCAACATCGACCCCAGCGTCGAAGTCTATGTGGCCGAGCAGATGGGCCTGTCGGTGGAACCCGTTTCGACGCAGGTCATCCCGCGCGACCGCCATGCAATGTTCTTTGCAACGCTGGGCGTCATCGCCTCGTCGATCGAACGCCTCGCCGTGGAAATCCGCCACCTTCAGCGCACCGAGGTTCTGGAAGCGGAAGAATATTTCTCGCCCGGCCAGAAGGGGTCGAGCGCGATGCCGCACAAGCGCAACCCGGTGCTGACCGAAAACCTGACGGGTCTGGCCCGCGTGGTTCGTTCGGCGGTTACGCCCGCGCTGGAAAACGTGGCGCTGTGGCATGAGCGCGATATTTCGCACTCTTCGGTCGAACGTTACATCGGTCCGGATGCGACGATCACGCTCGACTTTGCCCTCGCCCGCCTGACCGGCGTGGTGGACAAGCTGGTTATCTATCCCGAACGCATGCAGAAGAACCTCGACCGCATGGGCGGTCTGGTCCATTCGCAGCGCGTGCTGCTGGCCCTGACGCAGGCGGGTCTGGAGCGCGACGCCTCGTACCGTCTGGTTCAGCGCAATGCGATGAAGGTGTGGGAATCGGACGGACAGCTTTCGCTGCTCGAACTGCTGAAAGCCGATCCCGAAGTCGCCGCGGCCCTGACGCCGCAGCAGCTCGAGGACAAGTTCAACCTCGACTATCACTTCAAGGCGGTCGACACGATCTTTGATCGCGTGTTCGGCGCCTGAACTGGTGATGGGGCGCCGTGATTGGCGCCCCTTTTCATCCGCATCATTACGGCCTAGCATGAACGTTCATGAATGGCCGCGCAGGAGGGGATGACCTTGCAGATCTTACGGACGGCGCTCTGGGTTCTGGTCGCTGCGCTAATCTCGTCCTTTGTGGCGATCAACTGGCAAAAGACCTCGATCAATCTGTGGCCGCTGGATAATGGCTATCTGCATGTCGATTGGCCGGTGGGGCTGATCGCCATGGCCGCTTTTGTGGCGGGTATGGTGCCGGTGTGGCTGGTGGCCAAGGCAAAGATCTGGCGTCTGAGGCGCCGCATTGCCGGCCTTGAAAACACGCTGCGCGCCGCAACCCCGACACCGCCCATCGCCACCGCCACCCAACTTGACGCCGCAGCCGACAAGAATTGAGACGCAAAAGATGAACCACAATCCGATCTATGTCGCCCTCGACCTGCCCCGCCTTGATGCCGCCGAAGCGCTGGCACGGCGGATCAAGGACCACGTGGGCGGGATCAAGCTGGGGCTGGAATTCTTCTGCGCCCATGGTCACCACGGCGTGCATGAACTGGCCAAGGTGGGGTTGCCGATCTTTCTTGACCTGAAATTGCACGACATTCCCAATACGGTGGCGGGCGCGATGCAGGCGATCCATGTGCTGCAACCGGCCATCGTGACGATCCATGCTTCGGGCGGGCGTGCGATGATGGAAGACGCCAAGGCCGCAGCAGGCGAGCATACCAAGGTGGTGGCCGTGACCGTGCTGACCAGCCTGGATGATGATGATATGTCCGCCATCGGTTACGCCAACCGCGCCAGCGATCAGGCGCTGCGCCTTGCCGAACTGGCCCACAGCGCGGGCGTCGACGGCATCGTGTGTTCGGGCCATGAAGTGGGCGATATCCGCCGTCAGTGGAAGGATGGCTATTTCGTCGTCCCCGGCCTGCGTCCCGCCGATGGCGTTCTGGGCGATCAGAAGCGTTCGGTGACGCCGCGCGCCGCGCGCGATGCCGGGGCCAGCGTTCTGGTCATTGGCCGCCCGATCACGCGGGCCGAAGACCCGGTAGCCGCCGCCCGCTCCATCGAAGGCACACTGTAAACCCATGACCGACATTCGGGTTGCATCGGTGCAGGATCTGCCTGCGCTCCACGCTCTGGTTGAACGCGCCTATCGCGGCGATTCGGCGCGGGGCGGTTGGACGCATGAGGCTGATCTGCTGGATGACAACCGGACGTCGGTAGCGGAATTGGAAAGGGTTCTGGCCGATCCATCCAACCGCCTGCTGATTGCCCAACGTGGTGATGCCTTCATCGGCACGGTGACGATCACTCGGCGCAATGATGATGTCGCCTATCTGGGCATGCTCTGCGTCGATCCCGCGCTTCAGGCCGGCGGATTGGGGCGCATGTTGATTGCCCAGGCCGAAGAACGTGCCCGTCAAGATTTCGGCGCCAAACGCATGGAAATGACCGTGGTCGCCCCGCGCACCGAACTGATCGCCTATTACGAAAGGCGCGGCTATGCCCAGACCGGCGAAATTCGCCCCTTTCCCGTGCCGGAATTCGACCATCTGACGATGGTGGTTCTGGAAAAGGCGCTGGGCTGATCACATGGCGCGTATCGGCATCAAGATCTGCGGCATTTCCGACCGGATCAACCTGGACGCGGCCATTGCCGCCGGGGCGGACCATATCGGGTTGGTGTTCTTTGCCAAAAGCCCGCGCAATGTCGGGATCGAACAGGCCGCGGCGCTGGCCGAACATGCCGCAGGGCGCGCCAGAATTGTCGGCCTGTTTGTCGATCCAGAGGCCGATTTTCTCAACCGCCTGCGCCAGACGGTCCGGCTGGACGTGATACAATTGCATGGCAAGGAAACCCCGGCGCAAAGCCTGCACATTCAGGCGGCGCACGGCCTGCCCGTGTGGAAGGCGATTGGTGTGCGCAAGACCGCCGATCTGGATGCGGCGCGCGCTTATCAGGGGCTGGCCCGCATCCTTTATGACGCCAAGCCGCCCGAGGGGGCCGACCTTCCCGGCGGTACGGGCCTGCGCATCGATTGGTCGTTGATGGCGGGTTATCGCCATGCCTTGCCATGGATTTTGGCGGGCGGATTGGACCCGCGCAATGTCGGCGAGGCCATTGGCGCAACGGGCGCGGATTTCGTTGACGTATCTTCGGGCGTCGAAAGCGCGCCGGGCGTCAAGGATGCGGCGAAAATTGCCGCCTTTTGCGACGCGGTGCGGGCGGCGGGTTAAACCCACCGCCCATTCGGGCATCAGAATTTGACGCCAAAACCGACGGTCACTGCGTCACCCGGACGCCATGCGTCCTCGTTCATGTAATGGCGATATTCGAGCTTGCCATAAACCGGGCCAAGGCCCTGCTGATACCCCGCGCCGATCGAGGTCGCATTCGGCCCCGCGCCATAATGATAACCGGCCACGCCATAAAGCGCGCCCAATGACAGCACCTTGACCCCGATTCGGCCCGATGTTGCCCAGCGCGTGCTGTTACCACCGGCGGAACGATCAACCGATTCTTCGACCCCGGCAAAAACGCCATTGCCCAGCGCGCCCAGCGACGTGTCATAACCAACGGCCGCGCCATAGGTGCCGCGCACCGAACTGCTGCCCTGCCAACTGACGCCGGCGCGGCCTTCGACCCGGATTTCACCAGCTTGCGCCGCAGTGGAGGTCAGCGCGGCGGCCGCAGCAGCGGCCAAAGTCAATGTCAGACGACGCATGGAATAGTTCCCCATTTTCCCAAATTTGAGCCGAACTCTGCCATCGCGCCTGATTTGTCTATACGGGATCAATAAAAATGCGACGATATGACAAATAAATCAGATCGTTATGATCAAAATGCCGCGCTCCATAACCGACAAACGAAAACGGGCGGCCTGCACCATGCAAGCCGCCCGCTCTCGAGGCTGAAATTATTCAGACCTTATCAGAAGCGCATACCCACGCCGACCAGAGCAGCATTGCTGTCCTTGGCATTGTCTTCGTTGAAGGTATGGCGATATTCAACCTTGGTGAAATACTGCTTGCCAAGGCTGTGCTCGATACCGGCGCCGATATGCGCGCCGTTCGGGCCCTTGCCATAGGTGTAACCGGCCAGGCCATAGACCTTGTCATTCGGGGTGGCGCGGACACCAAGGCGGGCGGTGGTGCTGAAGCGAGCCTTGTCCTGGCTGGTCAGAACCTTGTCGACCGATTCTTCGAGGCCGACGAAGGTGTTGCCGCCAGTGGCAATGTCATAACCCAGCGTGGCACCCACGGTGCCCTGCACAGATTGACCATCGTTCCAGCCCGCGCCGGTGTGAACGTCAAAACGGGCCCCCATGCCATTGGTTTCGCCCTGAGCCATGGCAGGCGCGGCAACAGCCAGCGACGCGGCGAGCGAGAAAAGAACCAGACGCATAATTGTTACTCCGTTTGTTATCCCTGGGCGCCGACGACATCCGTCACTGTGGCGATCATCGTTGATCGGCGCCTGCCGCCCATCTGGGCCTGGTCGCCTGACGCATAGGTGAATGGGAAAGTCAGGCAAATGTCAGATTTCGTTCATAAAACTATGTCACTATGCGATTTTGGCGCAGAAAACCGGCATTGAGGCATGAACGCGCCGTATTTGTCGCAAGATGTAACAATCTCGGTTCACCGCATTTTGGGCGGGCCTGCGCACCAATTGCCCTTTTGGCGGGACTGGACTTGGCGCGCATGCCGTGGCAGGCGGATTCCCACTATGAACACCGCCACCATTCCGAATTCGCCCCTGCCCAATTCATTGCGCACGCAACCCGATGAACGTGGCCATTTTGGCCAATTCGGGGGGCGCTATGTGGCAGAAACCCTCATGCCGCTGATCCTCGATCTGGAGCGCGAATATAAGGCCGCCAAGGCTGACCCCGCGTTCAAGGCCGAATTTGACGATCTGATGGCGCATTTTGTGGGCCGTCCCAGCCCGCTCTATTTCGCGCCGCGCATGACGGAGCACTTCGGGGGCGCACAGATCTGGTTCAAGCGCGAGGAATTGAACCACACCGGCGCGCACAAGATCAACAATTGCATCGGCCAGATCCTGTTGGCCATCCGCATGGGCAAGACCAAGATTATCGCCGAAACCGGCGCGGGCCAGCATGGTGTGGCGACCGCGACGGTCTGCGCGCGCTTTGGCCTGCCCTGCACGATCTTCATGGGCGCGACGGACGTTGCCCGCCAACAACCCAACGTTTTCCGCATGAAGCTGCTGGGCGCAGAAGTGGTGCCCGTCACCAGCGGCGCGGCCACGCTGAAGGATGCGATGAACGAGGCGCTGCGCCACTGGGTCGCGCATGTGCATGACACGTTCTATATCATCGGCACCGCCGCTGGCCCGCACCCCTATCCCGAACTGGTCCGCGATTTTCAGAGCGTGATCGGCACCGAGGCACGTGCGCAATTGCTCGACCGCACCGGACGCCTGCCCGACATGCTGATCGCGGCGGTGGGCGGCGGTTCGAACGCCATCGGCCTGTTCCACCCTTTCCTTGACGACACCGACGTTCAGATGATCGGCGTCGAGGCCGGCGGCCACGGGCTGGACAAGGAACATGCCGCCTCGCTGACCGGCGGCAAGCCCGGCATCCTGCATGGCAACAAGACCTATCTGCTGCAGGACGAGGACGGCCAGATCACCGAGGCCCACTCGATTTCGGCGGGTCTGGATTATCCCGGTATCGGACCGGAACATAGCTGGCTGCATGATATTGGCCGGGTGAAATATCTGCCCGTAACCGACGATCAGGCGATGGAAGCGTTCCAGCTCTGCTGTCAGCTGGAAGGGATCATCCCCGCGCTCGAATCGGCCCATGCCCTTGCCGCGCTGCCCGAAGTGGCGCCCAAGATGGGCAAGGATCAGATCATCATCGTCAATGTCTCCGGCCGCGGCGACAAGGACATTTTCACTGTTGCCGACAAGCTGGGAGTCAAGCTGTGAGCGCCCGCCTCTCCGCCGCCTTCGCTAAAGGCCGCCCCGCTCTCGTCACCTTCATCACCGGGGGCGACCCCACGCCGGACGCCACGCCCGCCATCCTTGATGCGCTGGTCGCGGGCGGGGCGGATGTGATCGAATTGGGCATGCCCTTTACCGATCCTATGGCCGATGGTCCCGCGATTCAGGCCGCCAATCTGCGCAGCCTTGCCGCCGGGACCAAGACGGCGGACGTTTTCCGCATCGCCAGGGATTTCCGCGCCCGCCATCCCGAAACGCCGCTGGTGCTGATGGGTTATGCCAATCCGATGATTGCGCGCGGGTCCGAATGGTTTGCCGCGCAATGCGCCGAGGCAGGCGTTGACGGCATCATCTGTGTCGACATCCCGTCCGAGGAAGATCCCGAGATCGGCCCGGCCTTGCGCGCGCATGGCATCAGCTTCATCCGCCTTGCTACGCCCACGACTGATCCGGCACGCCTTCCGGCTGTGGTCGAAGGTTCGTCGGGCTTTATCTATTACGTCTCGGTCGCGGGCGTGACGGGCAAGCAGCAAGCCGCCGTGGATTCGATCAAGGAAGCCATGGAACGTATCAAGGCGGGCACCGACCTGCCCATCGCGGTTGGTTTTGGTGTGCGCACGCCCGAACAAGCCGCCGCCTTTGCCCAACATGCCGAAGGCGTTGTCGTCGGCTCGGCGCTGGTCGAATTGGTGGCCCAGCATGGCGCGAATGCCGCAGGCCCGGTGCGCGAATTGACCGCCGCCTTGGCAGACGCGGTTCATAACGCTAAGGCGCTGGCATGAGCTGGCTTAACAAAGTACGCAATTCGCTTTCCTCGCTGACCGCGAAGAAGGACGACACGCCCGACAACCTGTGGATCAAGTGCAAGAACTGCAACGAGATGCTGTTCGCTCAGGAATATGAGGCGAAACTCTCGGTCTGCCCGCGCTGTGATCATCATGGCCGTATTGGCACCGACGCGCGTTTCGCGCAGCTGCTCGATCCCGGCTTCACCGTGTTGCCCACGCCCAAGGTCAAGGACGACCCGCTGAAATTCCGCGATACGAAAAAGTATCCCGACCGCATGAAGGCCGCCCGCGCCGCCAATCCGCATCCCGATGCGCTGACCAACGCCCTTGGCAAGATTGAGGGCAACAAGGTCGTGCTGGGGGTTCAGGACTTCCATTTCATGGGCGGCTCGATGGGCATGGCCGTGGGCGCGGCCTTCGTGGCGGGCGCACAGCGCGCGCTCAAGGAAAAGTGCGCCTATGTGATCTGCACCGCCGCCGGTGGCGCGCGTATGCAGGAAGGCATCCTCTCGCTGATGCAGATGCCCAAGACCACGGTCGCGGTGCGTCGCCTCAATGCGGCAGGCCTGCCCTATATCGTTGTGCTGACCGATCCGACGACGGGCGGCGTGACGGCATCCTACGCCATGCTGGGCGATGTGCAGATTGCTGAACCGGGCTGTCTGATCGGCTTTGCCGGTCAACGCGTCATTCAGGACACGATCCGCGAAAAGCTGCCCGAAGGGTTCCAGCGCGCGGAATATCTGCATGATCACGGCATGGTCGACATGGTCGTCCACCGCCATGCCCTGCGCGAAAAACTGGCGCAGGTACTCTCCTATCTTACGGCTGCCAAGGCGGCCTGAAGCACGACGAATGGGGTGATCCGGTGAAGGATTTTGCCATCTCGGACCACCCCGGCGTGGCCGCGCAATTGGCCCGCCTTGAACAGCTTTCTGTGCCGCAGGGTCGGCTGGGGCTGGAGATTATCGAAGGATTGCTGGCGCGTCTGGGTAATCCCGAAAGGCACCTGCCCCCCGTGTTCCACGTCGCTGGCACCAATGGCAAGGGCAGCACCTGCACCTATGTCCGTATGATGCTGGAGGCACAGGGGCTGACCGTGCATTCGGCCACCAAGCCGCATCTGGTGCGCTATAATGAGCGGATCAGGCTGGCGGGCAAATTGATCGAGGACGACCTGCTGGCCTCGCTTCTGGCCGAAGTGCTGGACGCCAATGACGCGGGCGAGGATCTGGGGCCGAGCTTTTTCGAAGTCACCACCGCCGCGATCTTTCTCGCCTTTTCGCGCATCCCCGCCGACGCCTGTGTGATCGAGGTCGGGCTTGGTGGGCGGCTGGACGCGACCAATGTCATCCCCACCCCCGCGGTCACCGGCATTGCCACGCTGGGCATCGACCACGAAGGCTTTTTGCTGCGCCCCGAAGAAGGCGCGCCGGAAATGCCGCTGGCCCGCATCGCGTGGGAAAAAGGTGGGATCGTGCGCCCAGGCACACCGATGGTTACGCTGGATTATCCCGCCGTCGCCGAGGAACAGATCGCCGCGCTGACCACACAGGCAGGTGCGCCATGGGTCCGGCGCGGGCGCGAATGGTCGGCAGAAATCGGCGCAACGATTGAATATCGCGATGCGGCGGGCGCGCTTTCACTGCCCCTGCCCCGACTCGCCGGGCGGCATCAGGCCGAAAATGCGGCGCTGGCCGTCGCGTTGATCCGGCATCAGGACGCCGTCACGGTCAGCCCCGAAGCCATGGCAGCCGGTATCCTTGCCGCCCGCTGGCCCGCGCGATTGCAAAGGCTTGGCGATGGCCCGCTGACGGCTCTGGCCGGGGGCCGCGCGGTATGGCTGGACGGTGGGCATAATCCCGATGCGGGCCTTGCCATCGCCCGCCATTTTGCCGACGCGCCGAAATTCCACCTGATTACGGGCATGTTGGCCAACAAAGACCCCAGCGCCATCATCGCGCCGCTGGCGGGCAAATTGCTCTCGCTCAGCGTCGTTCCCGCGCCCGGCCATGATGCCCACCGGCCCGAGGATTTCGCACCCTTTACCGCGCTTCCTGCTCAACCGTTCGAAGATGTGGAGCGGGCATTGCGGGCGTTGTCGGCGGAGGGTGATGTGTTGATTGCCGGGTCGCTCTATTTGGCTGGCGACGTGTTGCGGCGGAATCTGGAATTTCCGGATTAAGGTTAGAAAAATGCCTCCGGCGGGCAAAGGGACTTGTCCCTTTGCAATCCCATTACTGTCGGCGTTGCGGGGGCCAGCAGCCACATTCTAATGACTATGCGCCGGTATTTAAAGCCTGCGGCGCTTTAAGGCTGATATAGCCGCGCCGCAGGCTTTCACCCGATAGACCTAACGCCACCCGGCCAACCTCCCGCCACCCCATTATCGGGATTGCAAAGGGACAAGTCCCTTTGCCCGCCGGAGGCAAACTCTTACCCATTAACCGTCTTCGCTTCAGCCCGGCTGACCCGCACCCATTCCATCAGCACAAAGGAGACGCTGACCACGCCCGCCAGAGCGGTGGCGCGGAAGACCGGGCCATAGCCATAGGTGTCAAAAGCCTCGCCCGCGACGCCGCGGCCCAACGTGCCGACAAGAAACGTCAGCGAGGAGAGCAGGGCGTATTGGATGGCGGTATAGCGCTTGGAAACGACACTGGAAACATAGGCAACGAAGGCCGTACCAGCCAGACCAGTGGCGATGTTTTCATAGACGATGGCCAGCAACAGGCGCAGCATCCGCGCGTCCGCCCCCAGCGCCGCGCCAAGGCGGTCCAGCCCGATGGCCCCGGCAAAGGCGTCAATGACATGCCCGCCATCGGCAAGGTCGGCATAGAGCAGATTGCCCAGCGGCGGCAGCATCGCGCCCAGCAGGACGGTGGGAAAGCGCCCAATCCGCAGGAACAGATAACCGCCCAGAGAAATCCCGAACATCGTCATGATAATGCCGAAGATTTTGGAGGCAAAGGCCACCTGATCCTTGGTATAATGCAGGTAGTCCAGATAGAAGGGAAAGGCGAAGCTGGACCAGATATTATAACAAAACGCATAGGTCAGGATGAAACCGAGGACGACCAGCACGCCCGCCTTCAACCGTCCCGCCAATTCGGCCAGAGGCGTGACCAGCGCCGCGTAGATATGGTTGGCAATCGTGCGCGACGGCCCATGGGCATGGTCCTCTTGCGCAAGAACGCCCAGCGCGCGGGCTTTGAGATGGTTGGCGACGCTGGCCACGATCAACGGAACAAAAACCGTCGCAGCGACAATCCACGGCCCCTGCGTTTTCGTAAATTCGGCGACCGACGGCAATTTGCCACCCGGAGCCACCGGCGCCAGCATCGTGACCATAAAATGGGCGATCGTGGCAATGGCCCAGATCCAGCTGGCCAAAACAATGAACAGCAACAGCGCGCGGGTACCCGGCGCCAATTCGCCCGGTTGCCCCAGATCGACATGAAGGCGTGCGGTAATCGTCCGCTCTGTATCAGGCGCACGCAGCGTGACCAGCGCCATCAACCCCATCAATCCCGCCATCGCCCCGAAAACCTGCGGCCAAGACACACGCGCCGCCAGCATCAGCGCCAGCGCCCCGCCCACGATGGAGGCCGTGCGATAGCCGAACTGATAAAGCGCGGTCAGCAGCTCAAGGCTGGTGTCCTCATCAGCGTTTTCGATGCGCCAAGCGTCAAGGGCGATGTCCTGTGTCGCGCTGGCAAAGGCGGCGACAAAGGCGATGATGGCAAAGGTGCCGATAGCCGTGGTGGGATCGGTCACGGCCAATCCGGCAATCGCGATGGCCAACACCACCTGACACAGCAAAATCCAGCTGCGCCGGCGGCCCAGCGTTTCAAGAACCGGCAGCTTTACCCGGTCGACCAACGGCGCCCAGAGGAATTTGAACGAATAGGACAGGCCGATCCACGACAGGACGCCGATGGTCGCCAGCTTGATCCCCACCTCGCCCAGCCAGGCGTTCAAAGTGCCGATCAGCAACGCAAAAGGCAGGCCCGAGGAAAAGCCAAAGCCCAGCATGCACCCGGCCTTGCGCGTGGAAAGCGCGACGCGAAGCAGCGCCAGCCCCTTGGGCCGCGGCGGTTTTTCAGCAGCGGCAGAGGGAGTATTCGGGGCGCTGCTGGCCATGGCAAATGCATCCTGAAAAGGCGGAAAATGAAGCGCGCAGATTAGGCGGTTTGGTGAAGAAAAAGAAAGAGCAATTCTGGGCACTTTCCCCGGCTTTTGACCTATTGCCCGAACAGGAGTAAGGCGGCGCCATGTCTTATCCCAAGAATCCCAATGGGCCTTCAAAAGGCCCCTCGTCGCGCGGTCCTTCTGCGCGCAATGGCCGCGCGTCCGACGCCGCCCCCCGCGGGAAACCGCAGACGTCGCGTGGGGAAAAATCCCAGAGCGGCGGATACCAGAGTGGTGGCGGAAAGCCTGCCTATGGCGGCAAATCGGGCCAATATGGCGGCAAGCCGCAGGGCACCGGCCAAAGCTCCAGCAAGCTTTATCCGCCCCGCATCCCCCGCCCCGCCCGTCCCGCGCCCGAACCGATCAACAAGTTGGAAGGTGAAGGCGAACGCGTTGCCAAGTTGCTGGCCCGCGCGGGCGTGGCAAGCCGCCGCGAGGTTGAGCGCCTGATCGAGGCGGGCCGCGTGAAGGTGGGTGATATCACGATCACCACGCCCGCCACGCTGCTCACCACGCTCAAGGGCGTCACGGTGGATGGCAATCCGGTAAAGGCGCCCGAAGCGGCCCGTCTCTATGCCTTCCACAAGCCCAGCGGCCTGATCACCGCAGAGCGCGATCCGGCGGGGCGTCCGACGATCTATACGGCTTTGCGCAATGCTTTGCCCGCCGATACGCCGCGCCTGATGCCGATCGGCCGCCTTGACCTTAACACCGAAGGTCTGCTGCTGCTGACCAATGATGGTGAGTTGAAGCGGGCCATGGAATTGCCCAGCAGCGGTATCCCGCGCACCTATCGCGCCCGTACCTTTGGCGACATTTCGCAGGACCGGCTTGAGGAACTGATGGAAGGCATCGAGGTGGACGGCATCCGCTATGGCCGCATCGACGCCAATATGGAGCGCCGCACGGGCCGCAACCAGTGGATCGAAATGACGCTGAGCGAAGGCAAGAACCGCGAAGTGCGCCGCGTTCTCGAAGCGCTGGGGCTTCAGGTCAGCCGCCTGATGCGCACCAAATACGGGCCGTTCGAATTGCTCGATCTGCCCCGTGGTCAGGCCATCCAGATCCCGCAGGTGCAGGTCGAACGCTTCCGCAAGGGGCTGAAATTCGCAAAGGCGCGCGGGGAATGATCCGGATTATTGCTGGCGAATGGCGTGGCCGTAAACTGGCCGCGCCCGAAGGCGACGACACCCGCCCCACCGCCGACCGCACGCGCGAAACGCTGTTCTCGATGCTCAACAGCCGCCTTGGCGGGTTTGAGGAATTGCGCGTGGCCGACCTGTTCGCAGGATCGGGCGCGCTGGGCCTTGAGGCGTTGAGCCGGGGCGCGGCGCATTGCCTGTTCGTTGAACAGGCCGCCCCCGCGATCCGCGCGATCCGCACCAATATCGCCAACCTGAAAGCCCACACGCGCTGCGACGTGCGCGCAGGGAGCGTAATGGCCCTGACCGCGACCAAAGAGCCGCTCGATCTCGTGCTGCTCGACCCGCCCTATAACACCGGCGCGGGACAGGTGGCGATCGACAAGCTGCGCCGCCTTGGCTGGATCGGTGAAGGCACATGGGTCGCGCTGGAAACGGCGGCGACCGAGGATCCGCGGGTGCGCGGGTTTGTGGTCGATGCCGAGCGTAAAGTGGGCAAGGCAAAGATTACGATCTTCCGTGTTGAGGAAAAGCAGGAAGGGTAAAAATGCGAGGGTCTAGACCCTCGCGCTCCCGGTACTGTCTGCGTTGCGCTTTAGGTTCGGCTTTTTGTGTCGGACGCGGCGTTGCAAATTTAAAAGCCTGCGGCGCATTTTAACAGCGCCGCAGGCTTTCATTTTATCATCCACCACCAAACGCCGCCCCATTAACGGGATTGCAAAGGGCCCCCGCCCTTTGCCCGCCGGAGGCAAAACCTTCAAACCGCCATCACACGCCGCGTCCCCAACCGCCGCGTCCAACCGATCCCGATCAGCGTCACCACGCCCGCAACGGCAGGAATAATCCCGATCCAGTTGCCCATGCCTTTCTCGATCAGGCTCTGCGCCAGAACCGGGGTCAGCGCGCCGCCAATGATGCCGCCGGCGTTAAACGCCATGGAAATGCCGGAATAGCGCACCTCGACCGGAAACAGGCCCGACAGCCAACCCGATAGCGGGCCATAGGCCATGCCCATGGCAAAGAGCGCAGCCGACAGCGTGATAAACACCACGATCAGGCTGCCCGAAGACAGGCCAGCCCAATAGAAAGCGCCGATCACCGCGCCCAGCGTCGCGCCCCACGCCAATACCTTGGCCGAGCTGAAACGATCCGACCAGATTGCGGCATAGATGATGCCCGCCGCCAGCATCAGATTGGCGGCTAACTGCGCCACCATGAAACCCGTGCGCGGATAATGCAGCGGCCCGGTCCCCTGCGCCAGCGCAAAGGCGGTGCAGAGATAAAACAGCGAGAAGCACGACACCACGCCCGCGCTGCCCGCGATCAACGCCTTCCAATGTTGCGACAGCAGGACGCCCAGCGGCACTTCTGGCGGTTTTTCATGGGTCAATGCTTCGGCAAATGCGGCGGTTTCGGTAATTTTCAAACGTACCCACAGGCCAACGCCAACCAGCACGACCGACAGCATGAACGGAATGCGCCAGCCCCAAGCCTTGAATTCGGCCTCTGGCATGACCAGCCCAAGGATCAGAAACAGGCCATTGGCCGCCAAGAACCCGACCGGCGCGCCCAATTGCGGGGCGCTGCCAAAACGCGCCTCCCATCCACGCGGCGCATTTTCCACCGCCAGCAAAGCCGCCCCGCCCCATTCACCCCCAAGGCCAAAACCCTGACCAAAGCGGCAGACGCAAAGCAGGATCGGCGCCAGAATGCCCGCCTGCGCATAGGACGGCAGAAAGCCTACCGCCAGCGTCGATCCGCCCATCAACATCAGCGAGGCCACCAGCGTCGATTTGCGCCCGATCCGGTCCCCGAAATGGCCAAAGGCGATGGCCCCCACCGGCCGCGCGACAAAGGCGATGCCAAGGCTCATAAACGCCAACAGCAATTGCCGCCCCGGCGCCGCCTCGGGAAAGAACATCGGGCCAAAGACCAGTGCGGTGGCCGTGGCAAAGATATAGAAGTCGTAGAATTCCACCGATGTACCGACAAGCGCGGCGGTCAGAATTCGAGCGTTCTTGACGATGGGGTGCTTAGGGGACTGGCTCATGGGCGAAAGGCGTTGCCATGCGCGCCGCGCAAGTCAATTGGAAAGTGACCGGCAATCGATCACATCACCTTATAAACGCAGGCGCCCCGAGGACCAATCAGGACGCCTGCTTCCCAGGGGATCAGATGCCGCCGGGGTTGCGGCAATTATCCTGCAACGATCCGCGACAAACCGCATAGTGCTTGTTAAAGGCCTCTGGCGGCGGCGGGGTCAGCGCGCCGACATAGGGCCCCGCATGATAATTGGGATCATCAGGCAGGGCGGGCGCCACGGGCGTATTGGCGGTGGCCGGGTTGGGAGTATTCACAGCCGCCGCCAATGAACCACGCGGATTGGCCTGAATTTCAACGGGGGCGGCCTGCGCCAGCTGCATCTTGGCCGATGCGGGCTGGTCGGGCTGCATGGCGCCTGCGGCGGTTGCAGCCATGGCGGCAACCAGACCAGAAATCAGGAACTTGCTCATTACTGCGTCCTTTCCGGTTTGCCCCCTGTCCACCGATGGGGATCATCGGCACCTGATGGTTGAAAGGCAGATTGCGGCCAATTGTTCCATGATGGAGGGCAATAGTCTTGCGCCATGGCGCCATGTTCTCTAGGCGTTCCGCATGACCATGCCCTCCGCCCCCGCCCATGACGCCCCTTGGTTGGCCAAACTGAACCCGCCCCAGCGCGAAGCCGTGCTGACGACAGAGGGGCCGGTGCTTATGCTGGCGGGGGCCGGCACGGGCAAGACGGCGGCGCTGACCGCGCGCATGGCGCAGATCATTGCACAAAGGCTGGCTTGGCCATCCGAGATCCTGTGCGTGACCTTTACCAACAAGGCCGCGCGCGAAATGCGTGAACGTGTGGGCCATCTGATCGGCCCTGCGGTCGAGGGCATGCCGTGGCTGGGCACGTTTCACGCCATTGCGGCCAAGATGCTGCGGCGCCATGCCGAACTGGCGGGCTTGCAAAGCAATTACACGATAATCGACACCGATGATCAGTTGCGCCTTTTGAAGCAGTTGATTCAGGCCGAGGGGCTGGATGAAAAGCGCTGGCCCGCCAAGGCTTTGGCCGGGTGCATTGACCGCTGGAAGAACCGGGGCTTTGGTCCGGGCGATCTGGATGCCGTTGAAAATGAAGCCTATGCCAACGGGCGCGGCGCGCATTTCTATCGGCTGTATCAGGACCGGCTGAAGGCGGTCAACGCCTGCGACTTTGGCGATCTGCTGCTGCATATGCTCGACATTTTCCGGCGGCACCGCGACGTGCTGGAGGAATATCAGCGCCGTTTCAAATATATCATGGTGGACGAATATCAGGACACCAATTCGGTCCAGTATCTCTGGCTTCGCCTGTTGGCGCAGGGGATTGAAGGCCGGCGGCACAACATCTGCGTCGTAGGCGACGATGATCAGTCGATCTATTCATGGCGCGGGGCCGAGGTGGCCAATATCCTGCGTTTTGAGAAAGATTTTCCCGGCGCGAAAGTCATCAAGCTGGAGCAGAACTATCGCTCCACCCCGCATATCCTTGGCGCGGCCAGCGGCCTCATCAAGGAAAACAGCGAGCGTCTTGGCAAGCAATTGTGGACCGAGGCGACCGGCGGCGACAAGGTCCGCGTGATCGGCGTGTGGGACGCGCCCGAGGAAGCCCGCCGCGTGGGCGAGGAAATCGAAAGGCTGGAGCGCGAGGGCCTGCCGCTCGACAAGATCGCCATTCTGGTGCGTGCGCAGTTCCAGACGCGCGAGTTTGAAGACCGGTTTATTTCCATCGGCCTTGCCTATCGCATCATCGGCGGTTTCCGGTTTTACGAACGCGCCGAAATCCGCGATGCTCTGGCCTATCTGCGCATCATCACCCAACCGGCCGACGATCTGGCGTTTGAACGGATCTATAACACGCCCAAGCGCGGGCTTGGCGACAAAACGCTGGAAAAGCTGCACCGTTTTGCCCGCGCACATGACATGCCGCTGGCCGCCGCCGCGCTGGCCATGGCCGATACGGATGAATTACCGGCCAAGGCGCGCAATACGCTGCTGGCGCTGATGCGCGACATGGCGCGCTGGCGCGATCTGGCCAGAACGGCGACGCCCGCCGAACTGGCCCGCGTGATGCTGGACGAATCGGGCTATACCGCCATGCTTCAGGCCGACCGCAGCGCGGAAAGCGCGGGGCGTCTGGAAAACCTGTCGGAACTGGCCCGCGCGATGGAAGATTACGAGACGCTGGGCGATTTCCTTGAGCATGTCTCTCTGGTCATGGACAATGAGGCGAATAATGACGCCGAAAAGGTCACGATCATGACCATCCATGCGGCCAAAGGCCTGGAATTTGACCATATATTCCTGCCTGGATGGGAAGAAGGCGTATTTCCGTCGCAGCGTTCTCTGGACGAAGGGGGCCTCGCCAGTCTGGAGGAGGAGCGGCGTCTGGCCTATGTGGCGATCACCCGGGCGCGGCGGTTCTGCACGATCCTGCACGCGGCCAACCGGCGTATCTATGGGCAATGGACGTCCTCGCTGCCCAGCCGATTCATCGGCGAATTGCCCCCCGCCCATATCAACAGCGAAAGCACGATGACCGGCGGGGCCAGCCTGTGGCGCGCGCAATGGAGCGAGCGGGACGATCCCTTTGCCCATGTCGCGCAAAACAAACCCCAACGCATGGACACGCGCGGTCCCGGTTGGCAACGGGCCAGCCAGACCACCTTTGCCCCCGCACGCAAAGTCGCCGAAAGCACCCGCAGCGCGGCCAGTTTTGCCGCCGCCCCGCGCCTTGACATCCGCATTGGCGACCAAGTGTTCCACGAAAAATTCGGGAACGGCACGGTCAAGGCGCAGGAAGGCAACAAGCTGGAGATCGAATTCGACAGCGGCGGGTTCAAGCGCGTGCTGGACAGTTTCGTCAAACGCATATGATCTCCGACAGGCGTTTATAAGCAATTTCCATGAGGCCCCGCCCCATCACGCACTTGCAGCATCGCGCGCGCTCTGGCACGGCAGGGTAACGAGATTAACGGTGGGATTAAGGACAGATCATGACGCAAGCGGCCATTGAAGCGGCAGATTATCGCCGTGTGCTGGGCCATTACCCCACCGGCGTTGCCGCCATCACGTCCAGCGACGCTGATGGCGCGCCGCTGGTCATGGTCGTGGGAACATTCACCTCGGTCTCGCTCGATCCGCCGCTGGTCGGCTTCCTTCCCACGCGCACCTCGGCCAGTTGGCAGGCGATTGCGGCGACGGGCAAGTTTGCCGTCAACGTTCTGGGCAGCGATCAGGCCGCGCTTTGCGGGCAACTGGCCGGGCGCGGTGATAAATTTGCCGGGGTGGAATACACGCTCTCGAACGATGGCCTGCCTTTGCTCTCCGGCGCGCTGATCACGATCGAGGCGCAGATCCATGCCACGCTGGATGCGGGCGATCATGACTTTGTTCTGGGCGCGGTACAGCGGTTGAATGTGGGCCGCGAGGGCGACCCACTGTTGTTTCATCGCGGAAATTACGGCGGTTTCGCCGCGCTCTGACCCACAATTCACGCGCATGGCGTCAGCGCCAATTTGAACCCATCTGGCGTTGCGCCGTTAACCCTTGATGCGTCACACGCGAAAGCGGACGGGTGAAGGGATTTATGACGCGCGAGTTGATAACCTTTGAAGTGTCACGTCAATTGTTCGGGCTGGACATTGCCGCGATACGCGAAATCCGCGCGTGGTCGCCGGTAACCCGATTGCCGGGCGCACCATCCTGTTTGGCGGGCGTGGCCAATCTGCGCGGCGCGATTCTGCCCATACTCGATCTGGGCGCACGATTGGGTTGGGGCACGACACGGACCACCGAACGGCACGCCATCATCGTGGTACAGGTGGGCCCGGTACAGGCCGGGTTGATCGTCGAAACCGTGTCCGACCTTTTGACGTTAAAGGAGGACAGGCTGCAACCGCCCCCCGCCTTGGGGATTGAGGAGATGACATCCTTTATCGACGGGCTTGCCCCGGTGGGCGACCGGATGCTGCTGGTCCTCAATCTGGATCAACTGGTGGGGCGCGACTGGATCCGCGCTGCGGGTCAGTAATCGGATGGGTTACTCTGCATCCGCGACTTAAAGCTTGCTTGACGCACAAAGTGTTGTGAACAAAATTGCCGCTGTTCAGCCCCAGAAAGGTCGCGGCATAAACCCAAGCCATGGCCGAACCAGCAGAGGATCATTGATGCCCGCTCTCAGCCCCGACCGCCCGCGCCGCAGCGCCTTGTTCATGCCCGCCTCCAACCCCAAGGCATTGGCCAAGGCGCGTGAGGTGGACGCCGATGTGGTCATTATCGACCTTGAGGATGCGGTCGCCCCCGACCAAAAGGAAGCAGCACGCGAGGCCGCGGTTCGCGCCCTCTATACCGGCGGGTTTGGCCATCGCGAGGTGGCGGTGCGGATCAATGGCCTTGACACCGAATGGGGGCGTGATGATCTGGACGCGCTGGCGCGGGCCGGGGCCGATGCGCTGTTGGTGCCCAAGGTTTCCAGCCCGCAGGACGTGCTGCGCTATCACGAGGCTCTGACCAATGCGCCATCGGATTTGCAATTGTGGGCGATGATTGAAACGGCCGGTTCGGTGCTGCGGCTGGATGCCATCGCCTCGCTGGCGCGGCAAACGCGGCTGGCGCTCTGGGTGATCGGGCCGAATGATCTGGCGCGGGAATTGCGTGCCCGGCCCGATGCCAAACGGACCTTTCTTCAGCCGTTCCTGTCGCTGGCCGTGGCGGCGGCGCGGGCGCATGGACTGTCGATCCTTGATGGGGTCTGCAATGAATTTCGCGATCTGGACATCTTTCGTACCGAAGCGGAACAGGGTCTGATGTTCGGATTTGATGGCAAGACCCTGATCCACCCGGCCCAGATCGAACCGTGTAATGCCATTTTCAGCCCATCGGCGGCTGAACTGGAATGGGCGGGCAAAGTCATTGCCGCATTCGATCTGCCCGAAAATGCCGGCAAGGGGGCGATCAAGGTTGATGGGCGGATGGTGGAATTGCTGCACCGCGATTCCGCGCAAAGCCTTTTGGCTCAGGCGCGCAGGATAGCGGCAAGAACGTAAGGAAACTTAACCAGTTTCAAGGATCGCGACCGTTGAAGGCGCTCTTTGGATTGGTTAAACTTACGCATTCATCACCTTTGTATTAACACTTTCACGCTAAGCCCTTCCCTTGGGATCAAACAGAATGGGCTTAGCGCAGCGTGCCAATCAACAGACTCACTCATTGGCTGCTCAGCACCGAGGAGAAAGTCTCGGCCCCTATTGCTGCGCAAATGGCCAATGGCCTGTTCGGATCTCTGGCCATCTTCATTGGCGGCGTGCTCAACAGCGTGGCAGTGGCGGCGGTGGCGGCGTTCCGCATACCGTCAGCGCCGGTATTTGGCTGGCTGCTGTTTGAAATCGTGCTCGGGATTGGCCGGATCATCGTGTTGATGATGTCGCGCGATCGGGATTTTGACAAACCCACCCATCTGCACGGCATTGCCGCCATTCTGTCGGTGATGTGGGCAACGTCGGTCGGTCTTGGTGCCCTGTTGTGCCTGACCAGCGGCGATTGGGCCATGGCTACGGTGGCCTGCATTTCAGCGGCGGCGATGGTTGGCGGCATTTGCCTGCGCAATTTCGGCACCCCGCGCCTGGCGGCGACCATGACCTTTGCCACTTTGGCGCCTTGTGCGCTTGGCGGTTTGTTGTCCGGTGACGCCATCATGGCCATCATCACCATCCAGTTGCCCATCTTCATGATGGCGATCTTTTCGGCATCTTTCAGACTGCACCGGATGCTGGCATCGTGGATGACGACAACGGCCGAACTGAAGCAAAGCAAGGCGTTGAACGAAACGATTTTGCAATCCAACCCCGATCTGACGCTGATCGTGGACAAGGATTACAAGGTCGTCTTCAGCAATCGGCAACCTGAAGAACTGGGCTGTGAAGCGGTTCTGGTCGGGCGGTCCTTCCTGTCGATTCTGGAGGAAAAGGATCGCCCCGCCGCCATGGCGGCTCTGGCCCGCGCCAGACATGGGCAATTGGCCAGCTTCACCACTTGCTACAGTCGGTCGGATGGTGGAAAATTCTGGTACGATACGATCGTCAATGAAACTTCGGATGCATCGGGGCGGCTGATTGTGGTGGCCCGCGATATCACCAGCCAGAAGCATTCCGAAGAACGCGCGATTTGGATGGCTCAGCACGACACATTAACGGGCCTGCCCAACCGCGCCGTGTTGCAGGAAAGGCTGGATGCCGCCCTGATGAAGGCGAAGCCCCCGTACGGCGCCGAGCCCGTCAGCGCGTTGATGATTGTTGATGTCGACAATTTCAAAGCGATCAATGACACAATGGGCCACGATGGCGGCGACGTTCTGCTGCGCGCACTGGCGGCGCGATTGCGGGCGGCGGTCAATCCGGGCGATCTGGTGGCGCGCACGGGCGGCGATGAATTCGCGATGATTGTTGCGGCGCGTGGCGCGGGTGAATTGGAACAGATTGCCGCGCGTATTTACGAGGAATTGCGCGAACCGATCCTGCATGGCGACCGCGTGCTGGAATGCGGCGCCAGCATCGGGGCCAGTTTCATCCCTCATGATGGCCCCGCCCGTTCCGAAGTGATGAAGGCCGCCGACATCGCGCTTTACGCCGCCAAGGCGGCCGGGCGCGCGCAGATGAAGATCTTTGAACCGGCGATGATGGATGAGGTCGAACGCCATCAAGCGATGATTTCGGCCGCACGCTTTGCGCTGAAACGCCGAACGATTGTGCCTCATTATCAGCCCAAGGTTTGTTTGCGCCGCGGGCATCACATCGGTTTTGAAGCCCTGCTGCGCTGGCGGGACCGGGATGGCAATTTGCGCGCGCCCGATGCGTTGAAAGCCGCCTTTGCCGACCCCATCCTGAGCGCGGCGCTCAGCAATTCTATGCTCGACATGGTGCTGGATGATATCGAGCGCTGGATGGCCGCGGGCGTCGCATTCGGCCATGTGGCCGTCAATGTGACCAGCGCCGATTTCCGTCCCGACGGCATTGTCCAGACGGTCCTGACCCGGTTGCAGGCGCGCGGATTGCCGCCATCATGCCTCCAGATCGAAGTGACCGAGGATGTGCTCCTCGACAAGGGCGCACTTGACGTTGAAAATGCCCTCAAGCGGTTGAGCCAGCACGGATTGCGCATTGCGCTTGATGATTTCGGCACCGGCTATGCATCGCTTTCGCATCTGACCCAATTTCCGGTGGATCTGCTCAAGATCGACCGATCCTTTATCGGCCAGATCGGGACCAAAAATGATGCCGAGGCGATTGCCTCCATCGTCGTCAATCTGGGCCATTGCCTTGGTCTGGAGGTGATTGCCGAGGGTATTGAAACCTTTGAGCAGCAGCAGTTCCTGATCGACATGGGGTGCGACACCGGACAGGGCTATCTCTATGCCCGCGCCATGCCCGCGCGGCAGGTCATCGAATATCTCGACAAGCATGGGCTGGAACACGATCAACTGGCCATGCGTCAGGCCTGATCGGCGCGGCTTTCGCCCACCACCTGCCATATGGCAATGAACAGGGCGGCAATCACCGGCCCCATGACAAAGCCATTGAACCCCATCAGTTCAAACCCGCCCAGCGTGGTGATCAAGATCACGTAATCGGGCACACGCGTATCGCGCCCGACCAGAATGGGCCGCACCAGATTGTCCACACTGCTGATCACGAAAAAGCCCAGCGCCGCCAGCGCCGCGCCCTGCCATACCGATCCGCTGGCCAGCAGATAGACAGAAACCGGCACCCAGACGAGGCCCGTGCCGACCGAAGGGAAAAGTGAAAACACCCCCATCGCCACGCCCCACAGCAATGCGCCGGGCAAGCCCAGAATCCAGAAACTGAGCCCGCCAATCGTGCCCTGCAACACGGCCACGATCAGGCTGCCCTTGATTGTCGCGCGCACCGCCTGCAGGAATTTGCTGATCAACAGATCGGTCATCGCGGGGTCAAGCGGCACCGCCCGCGCAATCTTTTCGCCCAGCGCCCGCCCGTCACGGATCAGGAAATAGGCCAGATAAAGCATCACCCCCAATTGCAGGAACAGGCCCAGCGTGCTCTGGCCAAAGCTGAGCAATTGCGGGCCAATGTTGCGCAAAAGGTCGCTCATCTGTCGCCCCAGCCAATCGCGAATATCCTCAAGACTGGCCAGTCCCGACACGCCCAATTGCCCCTGAAGCCAATGTGGCATGCGCATTTGCAGTCCGGCCAAAAGGCGCAGCGGATCAATCTGCCCCGACTCGACGCTGACATAGAGCGCACTGCCCTGCTCCACCAAAGCCACGCCCAGAGCCAGAGCCGGCAGAACCACCACCGCCACCACGACGCATAATGTTATCGCAGCGCAGCGGTCGGGATGCCCCGGCATCGATGCCTTGAACCGTTGGTGCAGCGGGTCAAACAACACCGCGACAATCACCGCCCACAACACCGCCCCGGCAAATGGCGCCACCAGCCAGCCAAAAGCCAGCGAAATGGCCACAATCAGCCCCAAAAGAAACATGCGCGCCGGTGGCAATAGCCTTCTCCTGTTTGGCCCTTCCTGCCTCTGCATAAAGGTCTGGAGGCATAGGGCAACAGCGCGATGACGTTTAGCCAGACTTGGGCGGTGAACAGATTTCCTTGAATGTCTATTTTTATGATTGAGTTTAAGAGCGATTCAACTCTACCTAATTGATAGAAATTAATTGGACGAGCACATGGGGGGACATTCGCAAGGCCTGATAACGGCCATGCGCATTCCCGATCACCAACGCCTGAACAACGCGCGCCTGATGGTGGCCGCGTTGCCAAGACAAAGGATCGAGTATGAAACTGCGCCAGATTTTCCTTGCCAGCGTGGCCAGCGCCGCATTTTTCGCCACCCCGGCCCTTGCCGCCGACACAGCGCCCGCCGATGATCAGGTGCAGGCCGAAGCCCCCGGCGACATTGTCGTCACCGCCCGCCACCGCACCGAAAGCGCGCAGAGCGTGCCGGTTGCCATCTCTGTTCTGGGCGGGCTGACGCTGGAACGCACTGGCGCGTTCAACGTCAACCGCCTGCAACAACTGGCCCCGACGCTTCAGTTTTATTCGTCCAACCCGCGCAATTCGGCGGCCAATATTCGCGGCCTTGGCGCGCCGTTTGGCCTGACGAATGACGGCATCGAACAGGGCGTCGGCATCTATGTCGACGACGTCTATTTCAGCCGGGCTGCGGCCAGCACATTCGACTTCCTCGACGCGGGCCAGATCGAAGTTTTGCGCGGGCCGCAGGGCACGCTGTATGGCAAGAACACCACCGCCGGCGCGATCAACATCACCAGCCGCGCGCCCACCTTCAACTTTGAAAGCCGGGGCGAAGTCTCTGTCGGCAATTACGGCTATCGTCAGTTGAAATTGGCCGTGTCGGGGCCTTTGTCCGACACGGTGGCGGCGCGCATCGCGGTGTCATCGACCGGGCGCAACGGCACGATCTATAACACCACCACGAAAAGCTGGGTCCAGTCGCAGGACAATCTGGGTCTGCGCGGGCAAATCCTGTGGCGCCCGTCGGGTACTGTCGATGTCACGCTGGCCGCCGATTACAATGAACAGAACCCCTCGTGCTGCGCCACGGTCTATTACGGCTATGGCAGCACCCAGCGTTCCAGCGCCCGCCAGTTTCCCGCGCTGGCCGCCGCGCTGAACTATGCCCCGCCCAGCACCAATCCTTATGCCCGCCTGACCGATCTGGACAGCGAACTTCGCGCCACCAACCGCATTGGCGGCGCCTCGCTCAAGGTCAAGGCGCAGGTCGGCCCCGGCACGCTGACCAGCATCACCGCATGGCGTTTCTGGGACTGGAACCCGTCGAATGACCGCGATTACACCGGCCTGCCCATCACCACGTTGAGCCAGAACCCGACCAAGCAGGAACAGTTCACGCAGGAATTCCGCTACAGCCTGTCGACCGACAAGTTCGATTGGAACGTGGGCCTTTTCGCCTTCAATCAGGCCGTCCACACCACCGGCACCCAGCAACAGGGCACCGCCGCCAGCCGCTTCCTGTTGTCCAGCACACAGATCAACGCAATCTGCCCGACGGGGTCGTCGGCCACCTGCGTTCCCGATATCCTCAACGGCCTGACCGCCAAGAATGACATCCGGCTCAACAACACCAGCCTTGCCGCTTTCAGCCAGTTGAGCTGGAAAGTGACCGACCGTTTCACCATCCAGCCGGGCGTGCGCCTGAACTATGACCAGAAGAAGGGCTGGTACAATTCGGTCGTCACCAATTCCGCCGGAACTCAGATTTTCCCTAATTCGGGCACCGGTTCCAACTCGCTGCTGGGCGCGCAGGCGGGCGTGCTGTCGTCTCAGCAATTCCCGGCGCGCTATTCGGCATGGAATTTCAGCTATGACCTGACGCTGGCCTATCAACTGGGCCGCGATGTGCGCGCCTATGCCACCTATGCCAAGACGTTCAAGTCGGGCGGGGTCAACCTGAACGGCGTACCCTCGGACGCCAATGGCCAGCCCATTCTGGCCGCCGCGACGGTCAAGCCCGAAACGGTCAACCATTTCGAACTGGGCTTCAAGAGCCAGTGGCTGGACCGCAAGGTCACCGTCAACCTTGCCGCCTTCCGCACCGACATTGACAATTTCCAGGCGCAGGTGACCAATGGCGCGCTGGGTGTGCTGCGCGGCTATCTGGCCAATGCCGAGGCCGTACGCACGCAGGGCCTCGAAGGCGATTTCTCGGTTCGCCCCAGTGACCGCTTCAGCGCTTACCTGAACGCGGCGCTGACCGACGCGAAATATCGCAAGTTCACCACCGCCCCCTGCCCGCCGGAATTGTCGGGCGGCACGACGACCACCGGCACACCGGGCGCGGCCGGCGTCCCCGGCGCGCTCAGCCCGGCCTCCTGCGACATTTCGGGCCAGCGCCTGCCGGGCGTGTCGAAATATGCGCTGAGCTGGGGCGGCGAATATAACATTCCGGCCAAATTGTTCGGCAAGGAAGGCTCGGCCTATGTCGGCTATGATGCCTCCTATCGCTCCAGCTGGTCCTCGAATGCTTCGGCTTCGATCTACACTTGGGTGAAGGGCTATTCGCTGCACAATTTCCGCGCTGGTTGGCGTCAGGATCGCGGGCTGGACATTTATGGCTGGGTGCGTAATGCGACCGGCACGAATTATGTCGAAATGCTGACCGTGGCCAGCGGCAACACCGGCCTGATTGCCGCCAATCTGGGCGATCCGCGCACCTATGGCGCGACGGTGAAGTTCGAGTTTTAACCAAACCCTGACTGTCCGGCGCGGGCGATCCACCCGCGCCGGATTTTTTCAGGATAGATAGACGCGCTGATACCGCCCGCCCAATTGGGTCAGGATTTCATAGGCAATCGTCCCGGCCTCCTGCGCCACCGCTTCAATGGGACGATGGGGTCCGATGATTTCGACCAGATCGCCCTCCTGCAAGGCGCCATCGGGCAAAGCGGTAGCGTCCACGACCGTCACGTCCATCGACACACGCCCGACAATGGGCAAAAGCTCGCCCTTGGCCCAAACCGCCCCGCGCCCGGACAGGCTGCGCACAAAACCATCGGCATAACCAATGGAGAGCAACGCCAGCCGCGTTTCGCGCGGCGCATGCCAAGTCTGGCCATAACCCACCCCCGTTCCCGCCGGAACAATCCGGGTTTGCAGGACACGCGCCTTCAGCTTGACCACCGGCAGGAATGGATCGCCGTGCCCATCGCCGGGTTCCGCGCCGTAAAGGCAAAGGCCCGCACGCACCATGTCGCCATGATAGGCCGCCCCCAATTGCACCCCGCCCGAATTGGCGAAACAGCGCGGCACACCGGGGAAGAACGCCGCCGCCCGTTCGAAACAGGCCAGTTGCGCGGCATTTTCCGCCCTGTTGGGTTCATCGGCACAGGACAAATGGCTCATGATGGCCAGTAAAGGCACCGCGGCGCGAAAATCGCCATCCTGCGCCAAACTGGCGGCCTCCTCCATGCTGACACCATGACGCGCCATACCGGTATCGACCTGAAGAAAGGCGGGCGCGGCAAATGCCTGCCAGCGCCTCGCCTGCTCCATGCTGTTCAAAACGGGCGTAATGGCGGCCTTGGCGGCAAATTCCTCGCCACCCGGATGCAGACCATTGAGGACGCCCAGCACGGCATCGGCGGGCACCAGTTCGCGGATAGCCAGAGCCTCAACCAGGTTGGCGACGAAGAATGTCTGGCACCCCGCCGCCACCAACGCCGGCACCACCCGCGCCGCGCCCAGACCATAGGCGTCGGCCTTAACCACCGCTGCGACCTTTGCCGACGCGACTTCGCGGCCCACACGGCGCCAGTTTTCCACCAGCGCGCCAAGATCAATCGTCAAAACCCCCGGCGCGGGGGCCATCTGCGCCTGCACTTGCCTGTCACTCCAGCCTTGATCGCGCCCTGCTGGACCAGAGGGAACCAAAGCGCAACCGCGTATGTTTATGTTTAATGTGCGCGCATTTGGATATTGCAGCGCACAAACCTTTCGCGCACACTCGCTGCCATGATCACAGCTGGCCTGCACCACCTCACCCGCTATCGCTACAGCAAACCGATCCGTCTGGGCCCGCAGGTGATCCGCCTGCGTCCGGCCCCGCACAGCCGGACACAGATCCCGAACTATTCGCTGAAAATCAGCCCTGAAAACCACTTCCTGAATTGGCAACAGGATCCGCATGGCAATTGGCTGGCGCGGCTGGTATTTCCCGATCCGGTCGATCATTTCAGTATTCAGGTCGATCTTCTGGCCGATATGGTGGTCATCAATCCGTTCGATTTCTTTGTCGAAGAATATGCCGAAGAACGCCCCTTCACCTATGATGACGCGCTGAAGGAAGATCTGGCCGCCTATTTCGATGTCGAACCGCAAGGGCCGCTGTTCGATAAACTCTATGAACGTTACGCCGACACCAAGTTGCGCACGGTCGATTTTCTGGTTGAGGTCAATCAGGCGGTCTATCAGGCGGTCAATTACGTCATCCGCATGGAGCCGGGGGTTCAGGAGCCAGAGGAAACGCTGGAAATCGGCTCCGGCTCGTGCCGCGATTCGGCATGGCTTCTGGTCAACCTGTTGCGGCGTCTGGGTTTTGCCGCGCGTTTCGTGTCGGGCTATTCGATTCAGATGACGCCCGATGTCATCCCGGTCGACGGGCCAAAGGGCGTATCGCAAGACGTTTGCGACCTCCACGCATGGGCCGAAGCCTATGTGCCGGGCGCGGGCTGGATCGCAATGGACGCGACCAGCGGCATGTTGGCGGGCGAAGGGCACATCCCCCTTTGCGCCACGCCCCATTACCGCAGCGCCGCGCCCATTTCCGGCCTTGCCGAACCGGCCGAGGTTGATTTCCATTTCGAGATGAATGTTCACCGCATCCACGAAGCGGTGCGCATCACCAAACCCTTTACCGACGAACGCTGGGACGCGCTGATGGCGCTGGGCGACAAGGTGGACCGGGATATTGTCGCGCAGGATATGCGCATGACGATCGGCGGCGAACCGACCTTCATCGCCGATGGTGATTTCGAAGCGCCCGAATGGAACAGTGACGCCGTCGGCCCGACCAAGGCCGCCTATGCCGACCGCCTGATCCGCCGTTTGCGCGATGAATTCGCGCCCGGATCGATGCTGCACCATGGTCAGGGCAAATGGTATCCGGGGGAAAGCCTGCCGCGCTGGGGCTATTCGATCTATTGGCGCAAGGATGGCGTGCCGGTGTGGCGCGATGCCTCGCTGATCGCGGGCGAAACCTTGCCGCGCGAAACGCCCTTGCCCGATGTGGCGCCGGAAAGCGCGGAAGTGGTGCTGCGCGGGGTTGCAACGACGCTGGGCGTGGACGAGGAATTTGTGCAGCCCGTCTATGAAGACGCGATCGAATGGATCGTGCGCGAGGCGCAACTGCCCGACAATCTCTCGCCCGATGATCCGGAACTGGATGACCCGGAGGAACGCTCGCGCTTTATGCGCACGTTCCAGCGGGGGCTGAACAAGCCGGTGGGCTATGTCCTGCCGATCCAGCGCTGGTGGCAGGCCGCGCAGGTGCCGATCCGCCGTTGGCGTTCGGAAAAGTGGCGTTTGCGGCGCGGGGCGCTGTTTGCGGTGCCTGGCGACGCGGCGCTGGGTTATCGCCTGCCGCTGTCTTCGCTGCCCTATGTGACGGCGGCGCAATATCCCTTCATCAACCCGCAGGATACGGCAGAGGAACGCGCCCCCCTGCCCGATTTCTATGGCCTGGCGGGCGAGCGCGAGGCCGCCGCCCGTACGCAGGGTCCGTTCCAGCGTGTATCC
Source organism: Novosphingobium sp. Sphag1I (assembly GCF_056279125.1). Taxonomy (NCBI): domain Bacteria; kingdom Pseudomonadati; phylum Pseudomonadota; class Alphaproteobacteria; order Sphingomonadales; family Sphingomonadaceae; genus Novosphingobium; species Novosphingobium sp. Sphag1I. The sequence goes on from NZ_JBWBQS010000010.1 coordinate 132,475, forward strand.
GACACACCGCCGCAATCCTTCAACACCGGCTATGTTGAACAGGTCGCCATCGAAGGCGTCGTGCGCACCGCTATCACGGTAGAGGCACGCCGCGACCACCTTTGCGTCTTCATCCCGCCGGTGGAAACGCTGGAAGACTACCTCGACCTGATCGCCACGGTGGAACGCGTGGCCGAGGAAAGCGGGCTGCCGGTGCGGATCGAGGGCTATCCCCCGCCCTCCGACCCGCGCCTGATGGTGTTGAAGGTCACGCCCGACCCCGGCGTTATCGAGGTGAATATCCAGCCCGCCGGATCGTGGCGGGAATCGGTCCATATCACCGAAACGCTCTATGACGTGGCGCGTGAAGTCGGGCTGACGGCGGACAAATTTATGGTCGATGGTCGTGCCGTGGGCACGGGCGGTGGCAACCATATCGTGTTGGGCGGGCCAAGCCTGCTGGACAGCCCGTTCATTCGCCGCCCCGACATGCTGAAAAGCTTTGTCACTTATTGGCAGCGGCACCCTTCGCTTTCCTATCTCTTCTCCGGCCTGTGCGTCGGCCCGACCAGTCAGGCGCCGCGCATCGACGAGGCGCGCCATGACGGCCTCTACGAACTGGAAATCGCGCTGGCGCAGGTGCCCGGACCGGATCAGCCCCAGCCTTTGGCATGGGTGGTTGATCGCCTGTTCCGCAACCTGCTGGTCGATGTGACGGGCAACACCCATCGCACCGAAATCTGTATCGACAAATTGTTCAGCCCCGATGGTCCCACCGGCCGCCTTGGCCTTGTCGAATTCCGCGGCTTCGAGATGCCGCCAGACGCGAAGATGAGCCTTGCCCAGCAATTGCTGATCCGGGCGCTGGCCGCATGGTTCTGGCGCGAACCACAGGGCGGGCCGCTGGTCCGCTGGGGCACGCAATTGCATGACCGCTTCATGCTGGGCCATTTCGTGTGGGCGGATTTCCTCGATGTCCTATCGGACCTGCGCCGTGCGGGTTATGATTTCGACCCCGTGTGGTTCGAGGCGCAGCGCCAGTTCCGTTTCCCCATCCACGGCACGACCGAGGGCGGCGGGGTGCAACTGGAAATCGCCCATGCTTTGGAACCGTGGAACGTGTTGGGTGAAACCGGCGCAATTGGCGGGACGGTGCGCTTCGTCGATTCCTCGACCGAGCGGCTTCAGGTGCGCGCGACCGGGCTTGTCGCGGGGCGCCATATCATCACCTGTAACGGGCGCCGCATTCCGATGAACCCCACCGGCACGCCGGGCGAAGGGGTTGGCGGGGTGCGTTACAAGGCATGGTGGCCATCCAACTGTCTCCATCCCATGATGCCGCCCCATGCGCCGCTGACCTTTGACATCTATGACACCTGGAACCAGCGCAGTCTGGGCGGTGCGGTCTATGAAGTCGCGCATCCGGGCGGGCGCAATTACGATACGGTGCCGATCAATGCCTATGAGGCCGAAGGGCGCCGCAAGGCTCGCTTCTCCGACATTGGGCATACGCCGGGGTTCACGCCCATCCCGGCCAAGGAATGGCCCAGTGAATTCCCGATGACGCTCGACCTGCGCCGACCGGGGTGGCTGGACTGAATTGGCCAGCAAAGCACCCAAGAAGGCCCAGCCGGTTGATCGGTTGATGGATTATCCGGTTGACGTGGACGCGGGCGACCTGTTCCGCCATGCCCCGCCCGAAGTGGCCGCCAAATGGCGCGCCATGGCGGGAGGGCTGCATAATCTGGCGCAGGATTCCGGCCTTTCGGCGCAGGAATTGCTGGCGCGTCAGATTGCCGACATGGGCATGAGTTTCCGCATGACCGGCGATGTGGAAGAACGCAGCTGGCCGCTCACCCCCATGCCATTGATCATCGGGGCCAAGGAGTGGGCCAATGTCGAGGCTGGACTGATCCAGCGGGCACGCCTGCTCGAAAGCGTGGTGGCCGATGTCTATGGCCCGCAAAAACTGGTCCGCGACGGTCATATTCCCGCCGCCGTCGTCGCAGGCAGCCGCTTTTTTGCCCGCGCCATGGGCGGGGTCACCCCGCGCCGGGGGCATTATATCCATGTCTATGCCGTTGATCTGGCGCGTGGGCCGCATGGCCAATGGCGCGTGCTCGGTGACCGCCTGCGTCTGGCCAATGGCGTGGGTTATGCGCTGGAAAACCGGCTGGCCTTGTCAAGGGGGACGGGTTCGCTCCTGTCCGATATTCATGCGCGGCGGCTGGCGGGCTTTTTTGGACAATTGCGTCAGGGGCTTTCGGCCGATTGCCCGCGTGAATCGCCGCGTATCGCACTGTTGACGCCGGGGCGTTTTAACCAATCCTATCCCGAACAGGCGCATCTGGCGCGCTATCTGGGCTTTCCATTGGTCGAAGGGCGCGATTTGTCGGTCATTGACGGCAAGCTTTATGTCCGCACGATTGGCGGGCCGAAAAGGGTCGATGCCCTGTGGCGCTGGATCGACACCAATTCGCTAGACCCGCTGAATTTCGATTCCCGCTCGACGATGGGCGTTCCCGATCTGGCCGATTGCTGGACCGGGGGACATGTCGCCATGGCCAACTGGCCCGGCGTCGAAGTGGTTGAGGCGCCCGCCTTTGCCGCCTTCCTGCCGCGCCTGTTCAAGACCTTGCTGGACGAAGAACCGCTGCTGCCCAATGTCGCGACGTGGTGGTGCGGGGGCGAGGCCGAGGCCGATCTGGTGCGCGAGCGTCTGGGTGAACTGATGATTACGCCCGCCTTTGGGCAAAGGGTCGAAGCTCTTGCCGGGATCCAGCCCACCTATGGCGCACAATTGTCGGAAAAGCGGCGCGATGCCTTGCTTGCCGCCATGGCCCGCCGCCCGATGGATTATTGCGCGCAGGAAATCATCAACCTGTCGACCACCCCCGCGTTGATCGAGGACCGTTTCGAACCGCGCCCCTTCACCCTTCGCGCCTTTGTCGCGCGGGGCGATGACGGGCAATGGGTGGTCATGCCGGGCGGCTTTGCCCGCCTGTCCTCTTCGGGCAAAATCGCCAGCACATTGATGGGCGAAGGCGATTTGTCCGCCGATGTTTGCGTGGTGGATGAAGAGGATGAGGACCGTTTCAACCGCGTCACGCTGACCGGAACGCCCCCGATACGGCGCGATGGCGGCGTATTGGCGGCACAGGCGGCCGATAATCTGTTCTGGTTTGGCCGTTATGGTGAACGGGCGGAAATGACGGTGCGGGTCATCCGCTCGATTCTGGGCGGCGGCATCGAAGTGGATGCAGGCGCCAGTGGGCACCCTGCGGTACGCGCCAGACTGGTCGACTTGTTGACCAGTTGGGGGGCATTGGCACCGTCCAGTTCGGCTCTTGCCCCCAATCTGGCCTGCCGCGCGGCTCTGGCCGAAGATCGCCTGCCCGGCGGTGTGGCTTCCTTGCTCAATACACAGCGCAATGTCGGCCAATCGCTGCGCGATCGCTTTGCGCCGGATTTCTGGCGCATCGCCAGCCGTCCCTTGCCACCGCTTGAATCGCATCGTCCGGGCGCCTTGCTGCGCGTGGCGCGCGAGTTGGTGGAGCGGTTTGCCTCGCTCTCCGGGCTTGGCGCCGAAGATATGGTGCGTGGTCCGGCGTGGCGCTTCCTTGACATGGGGCGGCGCATTGAACGCGCACTCTCGCTGTGCCGGGTGGCGCGTCAATTGGCCGGTGCGGGGGAGGAGAGCGACCGACTCAACACGCTGCTCGACATTTTCGACAGTCAGATCACCTATCGTTCACGCTATCTCTCCTCGCCCTTGCGCGATCCGGTCTATGACCTGCTTCTGCTCGACCCGGACAATCCGCGCAGTCTGGTCCATCAGGTGCTGACGATCGAGCGGCATATCACCGCCCTTCCCACGCTGCGTGAAGACGCCTTGCCCGAAGCGCCCCTTCGCGATGTCCGGGCGGTTCTGGCCCCATTGATCAGCCAGACGGTCGATCAGTTTGACGAGGCCAAGTTGGGTGAGATCGAAACGCGCCTGCTCTCGCTTTCGGATTCGATTTCATCGCGCTATTTCCTGCAATTCGACGCGGCCGTTGCGGGCCGTACGCCGCTGCAAGGCTGACACATTCATGCGTTATCGCATCCATCACACCTCCAGCCTGCGCTATGACGGCGTGGTGCGACTGGCGCGGCTCAACCTGCGGCTCAAACCCTCGGACTGGCCGGGGCAAAAGGTGGAAAATTTCCGACTGACCTTTGATCCCGCCCCCGCCGAGGTCGAGGAAAGTGAAGGCCCGTGGATCGTCCATCGCCACCGTTTGAACATGCGCAATGCGCTGTCCAAACTGACCATCGACAGCCATTTCGAGGTCGAAGTGGCCGAACCCGGCTTTGCGCTGGACATGGCCGTCGTGCCCAGCATTGCCAGCATTCGCGCAGCAGCGCTCGCCACGCCAGACCTCTCGCCCATGGGGCCTGCCTCCTATCTTTTCGCATCGCCCATGGCCCCGCCATCCAGCGCCATCGCCGGATGGGCCGAGGAACATTTCGAACCCGATACCAGCGTGCTGATGGCCGGCCACACGTTAATGGCCGCGATCCATCGCGATTTTGCCTATGACGGCACCGCAACCAGCGTGACCACGACGGCCGAGGATGCCTTTGAGCAAAAGCGGGGCGTTTGTCAGGATTTCGCCCATGTCATGATCGTGGCGGCACGCGCCCATGGCATTCCCGCCGCCTATGTCAGCGGCTATTTGCGCACGCTGCCACCGCCGGGCCAGCCGCGGCTTGTCGGGGCCGATGCGATGCATGCCTGGGCGGCGCTGTGGTGTGGCGAGGAAATCGGCTGGGTCGGCTTTGACCCTACCAATGACGTTTTGGCGGGCACGGACCATATTTTTGTCGCGATGGGCCGCGATTATTCCGACATTGCCCCCATCGACGGCGTTTTCATGGGCGGCGCGGGGCAAAGGCTGGCGGTATCGGTCGATGTCGAACCGGTGGAAGATTGACCCCTCCGGCTTGACTTAACCCCTGTCGCGGCCATGCATGGCGCGATGGAGAGGTTTCCCAAACGCGATCTGTTAACGGGCCTTGGCCTTGCCGGCCTGCTGTTGCCCGAAGCGGTCGCCTATGCCGGGATGGCGGGATTGGCGCCGGGTCGGGCGATTGTCGCGGCGGTCGCGGGGGCGCTGGCCTATGCCGTGCTGGGCCGCAGCCGTTATGCGGTGATTGCGCCCACCTCCTCGTCTGCGGCCATTCTGGGTGCCGCCCTGATCGGCCTGTCCACCGAAGGTGTGGTCGACAAAGGCGCGGCGGCAACCGCTCTTGTCATCATGACCGGCCTTGGCTTTGCTGCGATGGGACTGCTGCGGTTGGGCAGCCTGGCCGGGTTTATTTCCCGTCCGGTGTTGCGCGGATTTGCCTTGGGCCTGTCGATCACCATTATTGCGCGGCAATTGCCGCATCTGCTGGGTATTGCGGTTCCGGAGGCCCCCATGTGGCGCTTGCTGGGCGAGATCGCGCTGGCGCTGCCGCAAACCAATTGGCCCAGTCTGGTGCTCGGCTTTGCCGCACTGGGCGCGCTTTTGGCGCTGCGCCGCGTGCCGCATTGGCCCGGTGCGTTAATGGTGATCGTCTCCGGACTGATGCTGGGCTGGTGGTTCGATCCGGCCGCTTGGGGCGTTGCGCTGGCGGGACAAGTCGCGCTGACGTGGCCCGATTTCGCAATGCCGCCGGTTGCCATGCTGCCCCGTCTGGCCCAGATCGCTGCGCCGGTTGCCTTGATCCTGTTTGCCGAAAGCTGGGGCACGATGCGAGGGCTGGCGCTGCAAAATGGGGACCGGATCAGCGCCAATCGCGAATTGGGCGCGCTGGGTCTGGCTAATCTGGCGGCCGGTTTGGCGCAGGGGATGCCGGTGGGCGCGGGCTTTTCGGCGGCCAATGCCAATGCGGCGGCGGGTGCGCAAAGTCGGTGGGCCGCTGTGATCGCGGCTTTGGCGCTGCTGACTCTCGCGATCTATGCCGCGCCCGCGATTGGGCGGATTCCGCAACCAGTGCTGGCCGCGGTGGTGATTGCGGCGCTGACCCATGCGCTCAATCCCGCCCCCATCCTGCGGCTGTTTCAGATCCGGCGGGATGGTTGGGTTGCGGTGGCGGCCACCATGGGAGTGCTGACGCTTGGCGTGCTGAACGGCATGTTGGCGGCCATCGCGCTTTCAATCGCCATGTTGCTTTATGATCTGGCCCACCCATCGGTCAGCACACTGGGCCGGGTGGGCGACAGCCATGACTATGTCGATATTGCCCGCCACGAGGATGCAGCCCCGCCTCGCGGCATTGCGCTGTTCAGGCCCAATGCGCCCCTGTTTTTCGCCAATGCGGAAAGCGTGCTGGGCGTCATTGCCGCCCGCGCTGCCGCCTCCAACGCGCCGGTGGTGGTGCTCAGCCTTGAAGAATCAAATGATCTGGACGCGACCGCCATCGATGCTCTTGGCGAATTTGTGCTGGGACGTCAGCAAGATGGCCAGCGTGTCGTGTTGGCCCGCGCCCATGATCGGGTTCGTGATGTGTTGATGGCGGCGGGCATGGCGCAACTGGCGCAGGATTCGACCTTTTCCGTGGCCGACGCCGTGGCGCGCAGCGGCGCATCGTGGCAGGATAGCGCGATATAAAACGCCGCCCCGTCGAGGAAAATTTCACAGGCGCGCTGGCCAAAAGGCTGATTTTGGCCAATAGTCAAAAAGTTGCCTATTTACCGGGCTTTGCCGGCCCAGAGGACGATTGATCGATGAAAGCGCTGCAAGCCTATTTCGCCCAGACCGGCGGCCCGGAAGTCATCCGTTGGCATGAGGTCGACCTGCCCGAACCCGGCCCTGGCGAAATTCTGGTGCGCCACGAAGCGGTTGGGCTGAATTTCATCGACACCTATTATCGCTCGGGTCTCTACCCCTGCCCCCTGCCCTCCGGTTTGGGCAGCGAGGCGGCCGGTGTGGTCGAGGCGGTTGGTGCGGATGTCGCCGCGTTCAAGCCGGGCGACCGGGTGGCCACCTTTGGCCCGGCGCTGGGCGCCTATGCCACGGCGCGGATTTCGCCCGCTTCGGGTTGGTTCCGCATTCCCGATGGCATCTCCGCCCAGACGGCGGCGGCGGCCATGCTCAAGGGATGCACCGCCGAATTTCTGGCCGAACGGGCCGTGTCGCTCAAGGCGGGTGAATGGGCGTTGGTCCATGCGGCGGCGGGCGGCGTCGGCCAAATCCTTGTTCAATGGCTGACGGCCATCGGCGTGCGCGTCATCGGCACCGTGGGCAGCGAGAGCAAAGTGGCCCTCGCAACCGAGGCTGGCGCCGAAGCTGTGCTGATTTCCAGCGCCGGGGATGTAGCAGCCGAAATCCGGGAAATCTCGGGCGGCGGGGTTGCGGCCAGCTTTGACGGCGTTGGTGCGGCATCATGGCCCATCTCGCTGGCTTCGGTGCGGCCGCGCGGCACAATCCTGTCCTTTGGCAATGCCAGCGGGCCAGTGACGGGCGTGGCCCTTGGCGCATTGGCTTCGGCCGGATCGCTCTATGTCACGCGCCCTCGCCTGTGGGACTATTACGCCACGCCGGCGGAAAGCGCGGCCGGGGTCGCCCGCCTGTTCGACATGCTGGAAAGCGGCGCGGTCAAAGTGCCCGTGGGGCAGAGTTTTGCCCTGTCCGATGCCGCCGAAGCGCACCGGGCGCTGGAGGCGAGGAATACGGTGGGGGCGACGGTTTTAATGCCCTGATGGGTTTAGGGGATTATGCCTCCGGCGGGCAAAGGGACTCGTCCCTTTGCAATCCCGATACTGTCGATGCAGGGTATCCGGCGCAAGCTCGCCGCGCCGCAGGCCATTAAACCGCTTCGCGGATTAGAGTGGCGCCACCAATCAAACACCACCCATGAATGGGATTGCAAAGGGCCGTCGCCCTTTGCCCGCCGGAGGCATCCCTCTTTCTAAACCCCACTCAAGCCTTCTGCGACCGCAACAACATCGCGCCAAAGCCCATGAACACCGTGCCCGTCACGCGGTTGAACCAGCGCTGGGCCGCGGGGCGACGCAGCCAACCGGCAAGGCCGCGCCCGCCCACGGCATAGGTGAAGTAGCAGCAGGTTTCGATCACCGCGAAAGTGCTGATCAGGATCGAGAGTTGCAGGCCCTTGGGCTGGGCCGGGTCGATGAATTGGGGCAGGAAGGCGGCGGCAAAAAGCAGCGCCTTGGGGTTCGAGATGGCGATGGTGAAGCCCCCGCGATAGACCGCCCAGCGCGACAGGCCGGGGCGGGCGAACTCGACCGCTTCCTGATTGTCATCGCTGACCGGCGCGCGCCATGCCTTAAAGCCCAGATAGACGAGATAGGCCGTGCCAATCAGGCGCAGCACCTCAAACGCACCGGGCAGCGCGAAAAGCAAAGCGGTAAGGCCCAGCGCGCTGGCCGTCATCATCACGAACAGGGCGGTCATGCATCCCGCCATTGCCGGAAAGGAACCGCGCAGACCCAGTTCGACGCTGCGGCTCATGATATGCAGCATGTTGGGGCCGGGCGAGGCGCTGATCAGGAAAACCGTAACGCAATAGAGGCCCCAAAGATGCAAAGTCATGTCAACACTCCCAATCCGGCCGCCGCCGAAACAACCACACCCATCGCGCCAAGAACCGCGCTAGACCACAGCAAAACCGGGGCCGCCATCATCTGCGACAAGACCAGCAACAGGATCGCCAACAACATGACGCTTTCGCCAAGCCCAAGCCAACCGCTGCGCGAAGATGCCGCGCCCGCCTGATCACGCAATCCGGAAATGCGAGTCGAGATCGCGTCGATCCCGGCCTCCTGCGGCGCGCCGGGCTGTCCGGTGACCTTGCCCTGACGCAAACGCGTCGCCTCGCCCAGAGCGCCAGCGCGAACGTCGCCGTCCAGCCCGCCCTGATTGGCCTGCGCGATCAGCACCGTTTCACGCGCCTTCATCGCTTCAACCATCGTGGTCGCCTCGGCGGCGGCCAATGCGGCTTGAATGCTCTCTCTTTGCGCAGAGAGCATGGCCACATGGACGATCCCGGCCAGAACCACGGTCAGCACGATCAAGGCCGCGTAAAGCGGAGAGGATTTTGTCTCGGTCATTCCAAAACGTTACTGTCAACGCCGCAAAAAGAAAGGGGGCCGTTGTGGCCCCCTCTCCCTTTATCAGGCTGCCACGCGGCGCTCTTGCGCCTCGCTGTTAAGCTCCTCGGCCAGAAGGAAGGCCAGTTCGATCGATTGCGCGCCATTGAGACGGGGATCGCAATGCGTGTGATAACGATCGGCCAGCGCAGCATCGGTCACATCGATCAGGCCGCCGGTGCATTCGGTCACATTCTTGCCGGTCATCTCGATATGGATGCCGCCGGCATGGGTGCCTTCGGCGCGGTGCACGGCAAAGAAGTCGCGCACTTCCTTGAGAATACGCTCGAACGGACGGGTCTTGTAGCCGCTGTCCGATTTCACGACATTGCCGTGCATCGGGTCCGACGACCACACAACCGGGTGCCCCTCGGCCTTTACCGCGCGCACCAGAGCGGGCAGATGGGCCTCGACCTTGTCATGGCCGAAACGGGCGATCAGCGTGATGCGCCCCGCTTCACGCGACGGATTGAGCTGATCGAGCAAACGCAGCAGCAGTTCAGGCGCCAGCGACGGCCCGCACTTCACGCCAATCGGATTGCCCACGCCGCGCAGGAATTCGACATGCGCCGAATTGTCAAAGCGCGTGCGATCCCCGATCCACAACATATGGGCCGAGCAGTCATACCATTCGCCCGTCAGCGAATCCTGACGAGTCAACGCCTGCTCATAAGGCAGCAGCAGCGCCTCATGGCTGGTGTAGAAATTGGTGCCCTGAAGCTGGGGCACGCTCTGCGGATCGACGCCGCAGGCAGCCATGAAGTCCAGCGCTTCGCCGATCTTGTCGGCCATGGCGCTGAAACGTTCGCCCCAGGGGCTGCGGTCGATATGTTCCAGCGTCCACTTATGCACCTGACGCAGGTTGGCATAACCGCCGCTGGCAAAGGCGCGCAGCAGGTTGAGCGTGGCCGCCGACTGGCCATAGGCCTGAAGCATGCGCTGGGGATCATTGCGGCGCGATTCCGGGGTGAAATCGCTGCCGTTGATGATATCGCCGAAATAGCTGGGCAGTTCCAGATCGCCCAGTTTTTCCGTCGGCGCGCTGCGCGGCTTGGCGAACTGGCCCGCGATGCGGCCCACCTTGACCACCGGCTGCTTGCTGGCAAAGGTCAGCACAACCGCCATTTGCAGCAGCACGCGGAACGTGTCGCGGATCGCATTGGGGTGGAATTCGGCAAAGCTTTCCGCGCAATCGCCGCCCTGAAGCAGGAAACCATTGCCCGACGCCACCTTGGCCAGATCAGCCTTTAATGCCCGCGCCTCGCCTGCAAACACCAGCGGGGGAAAGTTGGCCAGCGTCTGCTCCACCCGGCCGAGTTCTTCGGCATCCTGATAGACGGGAAGGTGCCGTGCTTCGGCGTTCTTCCAGCTTTCCGGGGTCCAGTTGCTTGCCACTATCCTTACTCCACACGCCGCATCATTTTGCGGCCCTGCCAAAAACAGATTTGCCAAAACATGTACCATTTAGTACATGGATCGAAATAGATCCTGCCGACCATCAGAGCCAACGCTTGCGCGATTCTGCCCTGCGTTAAGCAAGGCGCTGCCCATACAGGTCTATGCGGCGAATAGAAAGCCGCTCTTTTCGATCAGTTTGAACGGAAATTCCGCCGATGAGGGCCTTTTGCCCCCACCGGCATGGCGAATTTCGCGCTTATTTGCGCTCTGGCATGATGGCCACACGGAATGCGCGATCCTTGGTCAGCCAGCGCGCAGCCAAGGCCTGCAACTCCTCCGGCTTCACATTGACATAATCGGCCATCAGCCCGCGCACCTGATTATACCGGCGCGGGTCCTGCGTGGCGCCCTCGATCTGGCTCATGAAAAAGGCGGTGCTCGATGATGCCCGCGCCACCTGTTGGCGCAACGGCTCGGTCACCAGCGCCAGTTCGCTGGCCGGGATCTTGCGCGTGGCCAGATCCTGCGCGATCTTGTCCACCGTTTCAAAGAACAGCGGGACCATTTGCGGCGTCACCTGCGCGCTGGCCGACATCGTGCCCCCGCTGGGCAGATCGAGCGGCCAATCCGCCGAAACCTGCGGCGCATAGGAGGCCCCGGTCTTTTCACGCATCGCCGAAAGCAGGCGATTGGCAAAGACCTGACTAAGGACTTCCAGATGGCGGCTTTCGGTCACACCCTCGACCCCGCCGGCGGTCGGCCAAGTCACGACGGCGGCGGCCTGATTGGCGTCGCCATCATGGGTGATCACCTTGGGCGTCATGCTGGGCGTGGCGAAACCATAGCCCTGCGTCGTAGCGGGCGTCAGCGGCATGCGGGCTGCCAGCGCGCCAAAGGTCTTTTGCAGCGCCTCTATGCCCTTTTCACTCTCAAAATCGCCAAAGACCTGCACCTCGATCGGACCTTGCGCCAGAATGGGTTCCCATACCTGACGGAAACCTTCGGGCGTCACCTTGTCCAATTGCTGGGGCGTGGGCACGGCAAAGCGCCCATCATTGCCGCGTTGCAGATAACGCAGGTCACGCTCCATCACGCCTTGCGGGCTGGAGGAATAGGACGAGAACTGGATCTTGCCTGCGGCCCGCGCGCGCAACAAAGGCGCCGCATCCCAACGCGGCATCGCGAATTTGGCGGCAAACAGATAGAGCTGATCCTCCAGATCCTCGGCGCGGGTTTCGCCGGTGAACTGGAACGAACCGTCATCGATGCGGAAATCAAAGCCCAGCTTGCGCCCGGTCGAAATGCGGTCCAGCTCTTCCTGACCCAGCGGCCCCTCGCCCGAACTGACCAGCGCCAGATTGCCCAGCAAGGCATAGGCATTATCCTGCGGCTTGAACGCCTGCCACCCGGCGCCAAAGCGGACCTTGACGATAACGCGGCCCGGATCATCCTTGGTCGGCCAGAATTGCGCCTTTACGCCATTGGCAAAGGTCAATTCCTGTACATCCAGCATCCCGGTCGGGCGAATAGCGGGCGGCGCAGAAGGAGCGCCAATGGCGGGCAGATCGGCAAAGCTGATCGGTTTGAGCGCGGCGCGCGCGCGCTCATCGGGCACAGCCTTGGCCAGAAGCGCGGCGCGCAACTCCTCCGAACTCGCCTCACCCCTTTCCGGCGTGACATAGAGCGAGCGGATCACCTTGCCGGTGAACAGCTTGCGCGCATGGTCCAGCACCGCCTGCGGCGTGAACAGCGGCAGGGATTTCTTGAAAATATCCTGCACCACAGCGGGCGAGGCAACGGTTTCATGAATATCGACCGCCTGCACCAGATCGTCGGCCAGTTTGCCACCGGGCAGAAGGGCGCGCTGTTGCACCTGCGATTCGAACACGACGTTCATTTCGGCGGCCTCGCGGGCGATTTCCTCGACGCTGGGCGCGCGGTCCAAAACATCGGCGATAATGCCGCGCACCTCGGTCAACGCCTTGCGCCAATCGCCATCAAGGGGCGAAACGGTCACGAAAGTCCCATCGACCGACCGCGATTCGTTCTCCTGATCCACACGGGCGGACAGGAAATTGCCCCCCGCCCTCGCGCGCGCCTCCAAACGGCGGTTCAGGATGGCCAGAGCCAACTGGTCCAGCATCAGCCCCTGATTATAGACCACCGTATCCTGCTTTTCATGCCAAGGGCGCAGAACGGCATAGATCAGTGATCGCGGGACGGTGGGTTCGACCATTACCTGCGCCGCGCCCACCGGATTGGCGGGGTCCGCGCCGGCGGGCGTTGTGGGCGCACCGAAATCCGGGCTGGGCGTTGCGGGGCCTTCGCCCTTCCATTCGCTGAACCATTTGGACACCAGTGCTGCCGTCAAACGCGGATCGGCGTCGCCGGCCACCACCACCGTCACCCGTTCGGGACGATACCAACGCTGGTGAAAGGCGCGCAGCGTGTTTTGGCGCGCGCCGGTGATTGTGTCGACATCGCCAACCGTGACGTGCGAGGCCAATGGCTGGCCCTCGGCCATCAGTTTGCGCATGGCGATCATCAGGCGTTCCGATGTGCCCCCACGCTCCCGCTTTTCGGCCAGAACGATCGGGGCCTCGATACGAATATCGCTTTCCGAAAGGTTGGGCGCAAAGACCATGCCCGAAATCAGCTTGAGGCTTTCATCCAGCGTTGCCGGTGATGCATCGGGCAGGTCGATCTTATAAGTCGTGGCCGTCGGCGTCGTTTCGGCATTGGTATCGCTGCCAAAGGTCGCGCCAAGGCGTTGCCATGTGGGAATGGCCGCGGCCTGCGGCAGATAGCGGCTTTGGCGGAAGACAAGATGTTCGATCAGATGGGCAAAGCCTGCTTCCTGCGGCTTTTCATGCATGGCGCCGACATCGACACGAACGCGGATCGAAACCTGTCCGGGCGGCACCTGATTGTTGCGCACGGCCCAGCGCACGCCATTGGCCAGTTCGCCAAAATACCATTCGCGGTCATGGGGGACATCGCTGCCCTTATACAGCCATGGCGCATCCTGTGGCGGCAAAGGCGGCAGGACCGAAGCGGTGCGGGCAAATCCGGGCTGGGCGCCGATCAACGCCAAAGAGATGACAAGCGAAAGCAGGCGAGGCGCACGGGAGATTTGGCTCATATTGCAAGCTATAGGGAGCCCCATCCTTAAAGGCCAGTGAACAGCGAAAGCTTTTGATCGGCAAAACTTCGGCATTTGACCGACAAATAGATTTTCAACCCTTGTGGATGGCCGTTAACGTCCCTAAATCGGCACCATGTTTATCGAGACCGAAGCGACCCCCAACCCCGCCACGCTCAAATTCCTGCCCGGTCGGCAGGTCATGGTGGCCGGCACCCGCGAATTTCTGGATGAAGAGCAGGCCGAAGCCTCGCCGCTGGCCGCCGCGCTGTTCAGCCTGGGTGATGTGACGGGCGTATTCTTCGGGCGCGACTTCATTTCGGTGACGGCCGGACAAGGCGTGGCATGGAGCGATCTGAAGCCGCAGGTTGTGGCCATGCTGCTTGACCATTTCATTTCCGAAGCCCCGCTGTTTGCCGCCGGTTCGGCCGCCGGCATCAGCGTTCCGGCCGAAGAAGACTTTCCCGGCGATCGTGAAGAAGACGCCGACATTATCGACCAGATCAAGGATCTGATCGAAACCCGCATCCGCCCTGCTGTCGCCAATGATGGCGGCGATGTGGCCTATCGCGGTTTCCGCGATGGCGTGGTGTTCCTGCAAATGCAGGGCGCCTGCTCGGGCTGCCCCTCGTCTTCGGCAACGCTGAAGAACGGGATCGAGAGCCTGATCAAATATTATGTGCCCGAGGTGACCGAGGTACGCGCAGCGTGACCTTGCCGCCAATGTCGCCAGACCATCACGCGCCCGATTTTCATCAGGCGCGCTGGTTGGCCATTGAATGCACGACAGAGGCCTGTTCGGTGGCCCTGTTTGAAGATGGCGCGCTGATTGCGGGTGAATATCGCCAATTGGGGCGCGGCCATGCCGAAGCGCTGGTGCCGATGATCGCCGCTTTGCCGAATCGCGGTCAGGCCGAGGTGATTGCCGTCGGGCGTGGGCCGGGCAGCTTCACGGGCCTGCGCATCGGCCTTGCTGCGGCGCGGGCGCTGGGCCTGGCATGGGGCGCGCCCGTTTTGGGCTATCCCACATTGGCGCTGATTGCGGCCATGGCTGTGCATCGCGAACAGGGGCCGGTGCGCGTGGCGACCACCGGCGGCCACGGCGAATGGTTCACCCAGAGCTTCGACCTTGATGGACAGGCATTGGACAGCCTGCTTTCGCAAAAGCCCGAAGCGGCCGCGATATGTTGCGAAACACTGATCGCGGGAAGTCAGGCCGAAGCATTGCTGACCAGACGAGTGGCCAATGGCGGCGCGCAAGGTAACGCTTTGCAGATCTGGCCCGACGCGCGCGAAGTGTACAGATTAAATTCAATTCATTTTACTTCTGATCTCAGCCCGCTTTACGGTCGCGCTCCTGACGCCCGCCTTCCCGGTGGGCGTTTGCCGGATGAGCCCAAAATTTCAGCAGCCTGATTCGCAGGAATTTCTACCACCATGATGCTCAAAGACGATGTTGACCGCATTATGGAGGTAATGGATGCAGCATTCGACCCGTTCTGGGGCGAAGCATGGAACCGCATGCAGATCGAGGGCGCTCTGGCGGTGGGCAACACCCATTACTGGCTGATTGCGCCCGATGGCGCCCACCCCAAAGAAGGCGAAGAAGCGGCAGGCTTCGCGTTGGTCCGGCAGGTTTTTGACGAGGCTGAACTGCTGCTTTTCGCGATTGCCCCGCGCTGGCGTCGCCGCGGCCTTGGCGCAACATTATTATCAAGAACAATCGCCGACATGAAAAGATCGGGCGTCATCAAGGTGATGCTTGAAATGCGCAGAGGTAATCCAGCCGAATATCTTTATCGCGCCGCAGGATTCGCACCCATCGGTGTTCGACCTAAGTATTACCGCTGTTCAGATGGCAACAGGATCGATGCCGTCACGTTTTCCTTTCTGCCAGATGAACAGAACAATTGACCAAAACGAATGCGCAATTGCATTTGAAAGAAGAAACAGATTTCTTAATTCTGTATCTTGAATAGCGGTCAAAAAAGTTCCAATAGTACCTGATGCAGCTGGGATGGAGCTGCATAAACAAAGCAAGCAAAAACAGACAATCGGGTCATAAGCAAAAGAGAAGGCTACATCCCATGAGCACAATCGAAGTCGATTCGAAGGAAACCCTGATCACCTTGACGTCGGACATTGTTGCCGCGCATGTGAGCAACAATAACGTCACTGTTGACGATCTTCCTTCGTTGATCACCAATGTTTTCAATGCCCTGTCCGGCCTTGGCCAGCCTTCGGCTCCGGTGGAAACGCCGCCCGAACCGGCTGTGTCGGTCCGCTCCTCGGTCAAGCCTGATCACATTGTGTGTCTCGAAGACGGCAAGAAGCTCAAGATGCTCAAGCGTCACCTGGCGACGCATTACAACCTGACGCCGGAACAGTATCGCGCGCGTTGGAACCTGCCCGCCGATTATCCGATGGTTGCCCCCAACTATGCGGAAAAGCGTCGCGAGCTGGCCAAGTCGATTGGTCTGGGCCGCAAGCCCAGCGTCAAGCGCGGCCGCAAGCCCAAGGTTGCCGCCTGATAGGACTTATGGCTTATTACGGCGGTTTTGCCCCCGTTTATCACGCCATAGCAGGTTGAAGTTTTGCCCTGTCGGCTCCATAGTCGGCAGGGCATTACTTTTGTAAAGACACGGACCCCCAGTGCACCAACAAATCGACATCGAAACCCTTTGCCAGCAGCGTGGACTGCGAATCACCGAGCAACGCCGTGTGATCGCCAAAGTGCTGTCGGAAAGCGATGACCACCCCGATGTGGATCAGTTGCACGCGCGCGCGACGGCGGTTGATCCGGGCATCTCGATCGCGACCGTCTATCGCACCGTGCGCCTTTTCGAAGAAGCGGGCATTTTGGACCGTCACGATTTCGGCGATGGTCGTGCCCGTTACGAGGCAGCGCCCGAAGCACACCATGACCATCTGATCGATGTGGAAACGGGGCATGTGATCGAATTTGTCGATCCCGAACTCGAAGCGCTTCAGCGTCAGATCGCCGAGAGGCTGGGCTATCGGCTGGTGGATCACCGACTGGAATTGTTTGGGGTCAAGCTGGAACGCGAAGCCAAAAAGTAAGAATGAGGGCGGGGTCCAATCCCCGCCCTTTCTTTATTCAGGCAAATTCTTCGGTATCCATCGTCGCCTGCATCGCGGCGGGGTAGCGCGGGCCGGAAACGGTATTCTGATTGATCAGTGCATCCAGCTCGGCGAGCGTTGCATCCGATGGCCGCCAATCAGGACGGGCGATGTTTTCACGCAAATGAGCCGGATTGGTGGTGCCGGGAATCACATGCACATGGTCTCCGCGCGAGAGCACCCATGCCAGCGACAATTGCGCGGGCGTCACCCCTTCCCGTTCCGCAATGGCATTGAAACCGTCGACCAGCGCGAGATTCTTGGGCCAATTATCGCCATTAAAGCGCGGATGGGTACGGCGCAGGTCCTTTTCCTCCAGCGCTGCCGGATCGCGCACACCATTGGCCAAAGTGCCACGCGCCAACGGGCTGAACGCCACCAGCGCCACGCCCAATTCACCGCAAGCCTGCAATACGCCCAATTCAGGGTTACGCGTCCACAGCGAATATTCCGTCTGCACCGCCGTCACCGGACAAACAGCATGGGCCTTGCGCAGCGTTTCCGCGCTCATTTCCGACAGGCCATAGCCGCCGATCTTGCCCTCGGCGATAAGATCAGCCATCGCCCCGGCGCTGTCCTCGATCGGAACCGTAAAGTCACGGCGGTGCATGTAATAGAGATCGATATGATCGGTCTGCAGCGCCTTCAGGCTCTTTTCGATTTCGGCCTTGATCGTCTCAGGCTTGCAATCGACATAGCGGCGCTGACCATCAGCGATCAGGCCCATCTTGCTGGCCAGATAGAACTCACCACGACGCCCTTTCAGCGTCGCGCCCAGCAGTTCCTCATTCTTGCCGCCGCCATAAAGACGCGCGGTGTCGAGGTGCTGATAGCCCAGATCCAGCGCAAGATGCAGCAACTTGGCCGATTCTTCGGGCGGCGGCGGCGCGGCATAGGCCCAGCTGACATTCATGCAGCCAAGGCCGACGGGGTTCAGATCCTTGCCACCAAGTTTGCGGGTGATGGGCATTGAGGGGTCCTTATTCAATGGCGGGTTTTATGCCTCCGGCGGGCAAAGGGACTCGTCCCTTTGCAATCCCATTACCGGGTTTGTCGAAGGGACGGCATTGGAAATGGCATGGATATGAAAAAAGCCTGCGGCGCGGCGAGGTTGCCCTCTTTGGCGCCGCAGGCTTTCCTATTCAACATGGCGTCCGACACAAAACGCCGAACCACAATCGCAACGAATACAGTCATGGGAGCGCGAGGGACGAGTCCCTCGCATCCTCCTTCTTACTTCTTCATCGCGTTCAACTGCACTTCCAACTCGCCCAGCACGCGATAGCAATCGAGCACCTTGCCCACCGACGAATTGGGCTCGCGCCCTTCGCGGATGGCGGCGATGAATTCGCGGTCCTGCAATTCGATGCCGTTCATCGACACATCAACCTTCGACACGTCGATAGCGTTTTCGCGGCCATCGACCAGATCGTCATAGCGCGCGATATAGGTCGCGGTGTCACCGATATAGCGGAAGAACGTGCCCAGCGGCCCATCATTGTTGAACGAGAGCGAGAGCGTGCAGATCGCGCCGCTTTCCGCCTTCAACTGGATCGACATATCCATCGCAATGCCCAGCGTCGGGTGATAAGGCCCTTCGATGGCATTGGCCGCCACGATCTTGCCCGCCTGATAGGCGAACAGGTCCACCGTATGCGCGGCATGGTGCCACAGCAGGTGGTCCGTCCACGAACGCGGCTCGCCCTTGGCGTTCATGTTGCTGCGGCGGAAGAAATAGGTCTGCACATCCATCTGCTGGATGTTGAATTCGCCCGCCGTGATCTTGTTATGCACATACTGGTGCGACGGGTTGAAGCGGCGCGTGTGGCCCACCATGCAGGTCTTGCCGGTTTCCTGAGAAACCTTCAGAACTTCCTGCGCATCGGCCCAACTGTCGGCCAGCGGGATTTCGACCTGCACATGCTTGCCCGCCTTCATGCAGGCGATGGCCTGCGATGCATGCATCTGGGTCGGCGTGCAAAGGATCACCGCGTCCACATCGTCACGGGCCAGCGCATCGTCCAGCTCGGTCGAGGAATGTTTGGCGCCATATTTGGCGGCGACCGCGGCGGCCTGTTCGCCGGTGCGGCTGATGATCGAGGTGATTTCCACGCCGTCGATGTTCTTCAGACCATCGAGGTGCTTTTCGCCAAAGGCGCCAGCGCCAGCAAGGGCAATACGCATGAGAGGATACTCCATTGAAAAATGCGCCGGGCCACATGCGCGGCCCGGCGTTTCGAATTAATCGGCCGGTTCCAGCACGATATGGCCAATGGCCGTGTTGCTGCACGGGATATGGTAATGGCGGTGAAGGGTTTTCACCTTCTTGCCCAGCGCGCCGCGCATGATCAGCCACATCACCATTTCGATGCCTTCGCTGCCGGTTTCGCGCAGATATTCGATATGCGGGATGTGGCGCACATCGTCATTGTCGCTTTCCAGCAGGTCAAGGAAGCGGTTGTCCCATTCGCGGTTGAGCAGACCTGCACGCGGCCCCTGAAGCTGGTGGCTCATGCCGCCCGTGCCCCAGATCTGAACGTTCAGGTCTTCAGGGAAGCTCTCGACCGCCTTCTTGATCGCCTCGCCCAGCGCCCAGCAGCGGTTGCCCGAGGGGACCGGATAGGTGACGACGTTGACCGCCAGCGGGATGACCTTGACCGGCCACTTGGCAGGCTTGTCGAACATCATGCTGAGCGGAACGGTCAGGCCATGGTCAACGTCCATCTTGTTGATGATCGTCATGTCGAAATCATCAAGGATCAGCGACTGGGCAATGTGCCACGCCAGATCGGGATGGCCTTCGACATCGGGCACCGGGCGCGGGCCCCAGCCCTCGTCGCAGATGCCATAACGCTCGGCGCAACCGATGGCGAAGGTCGGCACGATGTTCATGTCGAAATAGCTGGCATGGTCATTGTAAACCAGCACGATCACATCGGGCTTCTGTTCCTTTTCCCATTCGCGGGTCCAGTCATAGCCCGAAAAGATCGGGCCGAAGTAATCGTCGCGGTCCTTGCCCTGATCCACGGCCACGCCCAACAAGGGCACATGGCTGGAGCCGACACCGGCGGTAATCTTGGCCATTTTCTTGCCCCTTAGTTCTTGGACGCGGCAGCAGCCGCCTGATTTTCACGGATCGAGCGATTGCCTTCGGGCGAACGGCCGCCATCCAGCATCATCTGGCGATATTCAGGCCAGGTCATGTCGGTCATCGTGCTGACCGCTTCGGCAAAGGGCAGGCCGTCGGCCGAAAACAGCTTCGAAAGGAAATAGACATTCCCGCCCAGATCGAGCAGCGCGTTATAATCGCGCCGCAGCAGGGCCTGCTTACCTTCTTCGGAAATGTCCCATTCGTCCAGATAGGCGCGCTCGTCCTTTTTGAAGCGCTCGCGGTTTTCCGGCTTCATCATGCTCATGGCGAACTGGTTGATCCAATATCCGCGACGCGCGCGCTGCGCGGTATAGATACGGGTGCCGGGAATATCGTCAAATTCGGCCAGATATTCA
The DNA here is from genome assembly GCF_056279125.1 of Novosphingobium sp. Sphag1I. Lineage (NCBI taxonomy): Bacteria > Pseudomonadati > Pseudomonadota > Alphaproteobacteria > Sphingomonadales > Sphingomonadaceae > Novosphingobium > Novosphingobium sp. Sphag1I. Next base: position 152,781 of record NZ_JBWBQS010000010.1, read on the forward strand.
TGAATATTCTGTGTGGGGTTTTCAGCCATCTTCATTCTCCCAAACCCGCCCCCGTTCGGTGTGCCGAACGGGGGCAAGTCATTGATTAAAGGCCGCGCGCTTTCAGCTTGGCGTCCAGACGCGGGAACACACGGCGGGCATTGCCTTCGAAAATCGCGTGACGCTCGGCGTCGCTGATTTCCAGAGCATCGACATACCGCTTGGTGTCGTCGAAATAGAAACCGGTGGTGGGATCGATCCCGCGCACCGCGCCCACCATTTCCGACCCGAACAGGATGTTCTTATTGTCGATCACATCGGCCAGCAGGTTGATGCCGGGCTGGTGATAGACGCAAGTGTCGAAAAAGATGTTGTTCATCAGATGGGTGTCAAGCGACGGCTTTTTCAGCATGTCGGCCAGACCACGATAACGCCCCCAGTGATAGGGCACCGCGCCGCCGCCATGCGGGATGATGAAGCGCAGCGTCGGGAAACGGCTGAACAGATCGCCTTCGAGCAATTGCATGAAAGCAATTGTGTCGGCCGCAATGTAATAGCCGCCCGTGGCATGCATCGCCGGGTTACACGAACCCGAAACGTGGATCATCGCCGGAACGTCCAGTTCGACCATCTTTTCATAGAAGGGGAACCAATATTCATCGGTCAGCGGCGGATGCTTGAAATGGCCGCCGCCCGGATCGGGGTTCAGGTTGCAGCCGATGAAGCCCATCTCGTTGACGCAGCGTTCCAGCTCGGCAATCGAGTTGGTCAGATCGGCTTCAGGCGACTGGGGCAGCATGCAGACCGGTTCAAACACGCCGGGGAACAGATCGACCACGCGCCCGATCAGATCGTTGCAGGCCTGCGCCCATGGCACGGCCACGCTCTGATCGCCGACATGGGGGGCCATCGCGCTGGCGCGCGGCGAAAAGATGGTCAGATCCGCGCCACGTTCCTTGATCAAACGAAGCTGGTTTGCCTCGATCGTCTCGCGGATTTCATCGTCGCTGATCTTCGGATAGGCAGGTGCCGCCACGCCAGCCTTGAAGGCGGCCTTCTGTTCCTCACGCCACGCATCATGCCCCTTGGGCAGAACGGTGTAGTGGCCATGACAGTCAATAATCAGGCTCACGGGGATTTACTCCTTTCCCTCGATCAATCTTGTTCTTCGATCAGACGGTCTTTGCGCCCCGCCATATCGCGCTGGCGCAGGACAGTGCTGCTGGTCATCATCGGCTCGATGCCAAGCCCCTGAAGGGTCTTGACGGATTCTTCCATTTCGGCGGCGCGGCGCACGCCATGCGTGACCATGCGTTCGATATTATAGGCCGCCCGCCTGGCCCAGGGCCAAGCCTTCTCGCTGGCGTCCAGGCTGGTGAGGACTTCTTCCACCACGCCCGCTTGCTGCGCCGCCAGCATCATTTCGGCGGTCAGCGCCTCGACCCCCTTGACCATGACGCTGCGGATCATCTTGATCGCGCTGGCCCGGCCCACTTCATCGCCCACGATGCGGATGTTGTTGAAACCTGCCTCGCGCAGCAGAACCTCGGCCCGCGCCGCCTCGCGCCCGGCCAGCAGCAGCGGCACATTCAGCCGCGCCGGATCAACCGGGGCCAGAACCGCCACATCGACATAGCAACCGCCCGCCGCCTCAATCGCGGCGGCGGCCTCACGCTTGGTGCCCGGCGCCACCGAATTGCAATCGGCCCAGATCGCGCCTTTGGGCAGGAATGCGGCATATTCCTGCGCCGCGGGCAAGGCGCTGTCGGCCGTCACCAGCGACAGGACCATCTCACGCCCGGCCAGAGCCTCTTGCGCATCACGCGCGACCATCAACCCATCGTCTGCGGCCAGAGCCAGGCGTTCGGCACGCAAATCCCACACGCCTGCGCGCGCATTGCCGCCCGCGCCGTCACTCCCCTCGCCCCAACCGCCCGCGCGGGCAAAGGTGCTGCCAGCCTCGCCATAGCCGATCAGGGAAATAGTATGTGACACGAACGAATCTCCTTTATCCCACTGGCATGCCGTCAAGCCTCGCGCGCGCGCCAATTGAAAGGCGTCCGGCATCATAAGTTTTTACAAAACCTGCTGCGCCTGCTTCCTGCCGCAATCGCGGAGCATCGCCAAAAACGCCTCTTGGGTCGATGTGGGCCGCCACCCCGCACGGGTGGTGATGCCAATATTGCGTGAAAAGCCGGATGCCAGTTCACGCGCGATCAACACACCGGCATCCAGTTCGACCGAAACCTGCGCCCGGCTGAGCAAGGTCAGGCTTTCGCTGTCGAGAAGCAATTGACGGATCGTCATCACAGAACCGCATTCGATCGCCACGCGCGGCGGCTCGGCGCCAAGGTCGCGCAACATCGCCTGCCAATGTCGGCGCAACGGCGTCTCCGAACCCGGCAAGATCCACGGATACTCGGCCAATTTTGCCCCCGGCTCGGCCACATCTTCCAGCGGATGCCCCTTGCGCATGACCAGTACGGGCGTGTCGGCGAACACCTCCTCGCCCGCCAGACCTTCGGCCTCGGCCCCTTCGCGGAGAGCCCCCAACATCAGGTCGATTTCTCCATCACGCAACGGACCGGACAATTCGCCGTGACTGCCCTCCACCACCATCAGGCCGACACCGGGATATTCGCGGGCAAACCGGCTGATCGCTTCTGGCAACCAACGGGCACGGGACAGAGGCATGGCACCCACGATGATGCGCCCCGCCGCCTTGCCCTGCCACGTCGCCACTTCGGCCAATCCGGCGCGCAATTCGGCCATGGCCAAACCAAATCCACGCGCGCGCCGCTGCCCGGTCGGGGTCAGGGCCACATGCTGGCCACGACGATCCACCAGCCTTTGCCCCAGCGCCACCTGCAAATCGGCAACGGCGCGATGGAGCGAGGCCGAGGACAGGCCCGTCGCCTCCGCCGCCCCCGCATAACTGCCCGCACGCGCCAGAGCGAGCAGGGCGCGAAGCTGGGTTCCGGTAACGCGCGGGCTGCCGATGTGGTCGATGGCGGCCTCTGCGCGCGGGGCCATCAGCAGCGCGGGCTCGGTCGCCGTCATCCCCTGCGCGCTGCGCTCGAACAGGGTCACGCCGATGCTCGCCTCAAGGCCCGCGATGGCCTGCGTCAACGCGGGCTGGGTCAGGTTTACGGCGCGGGCGGCGCGCGTCAGACTGCCATGCCGCACCGTCGCGGCCAGCGCGGCAAAATGGCGGATGTTGAGCGGTCGGTCACCAATTCCATTTTCAATCATGTCCACGCTTTTAGCAGAAACTTATGACCATAGACAACTTCGCATTGGAGGCTGGCCGCGCCCCGGCGCATGTCGCATGCCACCCAATTATCGACCATCCAGAGAGGATCATCATGTCCGCCATCGTCGTTCAGAACATCGAGCGCGCACCCCTTGATGTCATCGACGGCCTCGCCGCATGCGGCGTCGCCACCGTCCACGAAGCGCAAGGCCGCAAGGGGCTGCTGGCCAGCTATATGCGCCCGATCTATCCCCGCGCCCGCATCGCCGGCAGCGCCGTGACGATCAGCGCCGCGCCGGGCGACAACTGGATGGTTCATGTCGCCATTGAACAGTTGAAAGAAGGCGACATCCTCGTCCTTGCCCCCACTTCCCCTTGCGAAGACGGCTATTTCGGCGACCTTCTGGCCACCAGCGCACAGGCGCGCGGTTGCCGTGGTCTGGTCATCGACGCGGGCGTGCGCGACGTGCGCGACCTGACCGACATGAACTTCCCCGTCTGGTCCAAGGCTGTTTACGCCCAAGGCACCGTCAAGAATACGCTGGGCAGCGTCAACGTCCCCATCATCTGCGCCAACCAATTGGTCAACGCGGGCGATGTGATCGTGGCCGATGACGACGGCGTCTGCGTCGTGCGCCGCGAGGAAGCCGCCGAAGTGCTGAAGGCCGCGCAGGCCCGCGAAGCCAACGAAGCGGCCAAGCGCGAAAAGCTGGCGGCGGGCGTGCTGGGCCTCGACATCTACAACATGCGTGAGCGGTTGGAGAAAGAAGGTTTGAAGTACGTTTGATTTTGGGGCGCCAAAAGGGTGCCTCCGGCGGGCCAAGGGACTCGTCCCTTGGCAATCCCGTTATTGGGGTGGCGCTTTGGTGGCCAAGGTGGCGGCTTGAACATATATTGAAAGCCTGCGGCGCGGCGAGTTAACGGTGCCTGGCGCCGCAGGCTTTACAATTCAAACGCCGCGTCTGACGCCCAACGCCGAACCCGTGGCGCAACAAAGACAGTAATGGGAGCGCGAGGGGCTAGTCCCCCGCATCTTCAAACTTTCTAGAAATCTCAAAGGGAACCAACCCCATGCCCACCAACCTCTCCTCCCCCTGTATGTGGATGCGCGGCGGCACCAGCAAGGGCGGCTATTTCCTGAAATCCGACCTGCCTGCGGACACCGCCACGCGCGATGCGTTTTTGCTGGGCGTGATGGGATCGCCCGATCCGGTGCAGATTGACGGCATGGGCGGGGCTGATCCGCTGACCAGCAAGGTGGCCGTGGTCAGCAAGTCCGAGCGCCCCGGCATTGATGTCGATTACCTGTTCCTTCAGGTTTTCGTCGATCAGGCGATTGTGACGGACGCACAGAATTGCGGCAATATCCTTGCTGGTGTCGGCCCCTTTGCGATTGAACGCGGCCTGATCACGCCCACCGGCGATGAAACCCGCGTGGCCATCTTTATGGAGAATACCGGGCAAGTAGCCGTGGCCACAGTCCAGACCCCCGGCGGCGTGGTCAGCTATCAAGGTGATGCCAAAATCGACGGCGTTCCCGGCAGCCACGCCCCCGTGCCTTTAGAGTTTCGCGACACCGCCGGTTCGTCCTGCGGCGCGCTTTTGCCCACCGGCAATACGGTGGATGTGGTCAATGGCGTTGCCGTCACGCTGATCGACAATGGTATGCCCTGCGTTGTGTTCAAGGCGCAAGACGTCGGCATCACCGGCTATGAGGACCGCGACTGGCTGGACGCCAATGTCGAACTCAAGGCCAGGATCGAGGCCATCCGTCTGGCCGTGGGCGAACGGATGAACCTTGGCGATGTAAAGGAAAAGTCGGTCCCCAAGATGATGCTCGTGGCCCCGCCCAAGAATGGTGGCGCGGTGACGGTGCGTTCGTTTATTCCGCATCGCGCCCATGCCACGATCGGCGTACTGGGTGCGGTGTCGGTGGCCACGGCATGCCTGCTGCCGGGATCGCCCGCCGCCGAGGTCGCGCAGATCCCCGATGGTGCGCGCAAGACCCTGAGCGTCGAACACCCCACGGGCGAAATGACCTGCGTTCTGGAAACTGACGAAAATGGCGATGTAAAAACCGCCGCCCTGCTGCGCACTGCCCGCAAACTGATGGACGGCACCGTGTTCGGATGAACACATTTGATGACGGTGTTCGGATGAACGCATTCATTCACACCGTTTTCGGCTGAATTAGGAGAGATCAATGTCTGAACGTATCACCAGCTGGCATTCGGCCCCGTCAAAGCCCACCTATACCCCGCCGCCGGGCGCGATTGACGCGCATTGCCATGTGTTTGGCCCGATGGCGCAATTCCCTTTCAGCCCCAAGGCGAAGTACCTTCCCGAAGACGCCGGGCCGGACAAGCTGTTCGCCCTGCGCGACCATCTGGGCTTTTCGCGCAATGTGATCGTTCAGGCATCGTGCCACGGCACCAACAATGCCGCCACGTTGAACGGCATTGCCGTGTCGGGCGGCAAGGCGCGCGGCGTTGCCGTTGTCGATCCGGCCATCTCGGACGAGGAGATCGCCGCCTTGCATGAAGGCGGGATGCGCGGCATCCGTTTCAACTTCCTCAAGCGCCTCGTCGATGACGCGCCCAAGGACAAGTTCCTAGAGGTGGCCCACCGCCTGCCCAAGGACTGGCACATCGTCATCTATTTCGAGGCCGATATCCTTGAGGAAATGCGGCCCTTTATCGCCGCCCTGCCGCGTCTGGTGGTGGTCGATCACATGGGCCGCCCCGATGTGACCCAGGGCCCCGATGGCGCCGATATGAAGGCTTTCCGGTCTTTGCTCGACAGCCGTGACGACATCTGGTTCAAGCCGACCTGCCCGGATCGTCTCGATCTGGCCGCGGGCGATCCGTGGGACAATTTCGCCCGCGCGGTCGCGCCGCTGGTGGCCGATTATTCGGACCGCTGCATCTGGGGCACGGACTGGCCGCACCCGAACATGGAAAAGGCGATCCCCGATGATGGCCATATCGTCGACATGATCCCGCGCATTGCGCCCACGGCAGAGCTTCAGCAAAAGCTGCTCGTCACCAATCCGATGCGCCTGTACTGGCCCGAAGAACTGTGATGTTTTGAGGGAAGGTGGCCCATAAAGCCCCCTTCCCTCCACCTCTCCCTTGCGGCAATAAGTGTGAATGCCGCAAACGCTCCCAGATCTTGAAGCATGGGCCATTTTCGCCAAAGTGGCCGAATGCGGCAGCTTCAGCCGCGCGGGCGAGCAATTGGGCCTGGCCAAGACCACCGTGTCCAAGGCCGTCACCCGGTTGGAGGCGCGCATGCGCGCCAGCCTTTTCCATCGCACCACCCGCAAATTGTCGCTGACCGAAACCGGGCGTCTGGCGCTCGAACGGGCCACGCGCATTCTGGGCGATGGTGCCGCGATTGAGGCCGACATTCTGGACGAGGCCGCAACGCCGCGTGGCCTTGTCCGCATCGCCTCGATCAGCGCGGTAGGCGTTCAGATCATCGCCCCCGTCCTGCCCGAATTCCTGAAGGCCAATCCGGAAATCGAGGTCGATCTGGTTCTGACCGAAAACCGGGTCGACCTGGTGGCCGAAGGTTTTGACGCCGCCATCCAGGTCGGCATCCACGGCGATTCCGCCAGTTTACGCGCCGTCCGGCTGTCCTCGCTGCGCCGCCCGCTGGTTGGCGCGCCGGAATTGATCGAACGGCTGGGCATGCCGCGGACGCCGCAGGATCTGGTGCGCTATCCGGCGGTCCTGCCCAGCCACATCGCCAATAGCCATGAATGGCAATTCGCACGCGGCGATGAAGACCCCGTCACCGTTCGGGTAAACGGGCGATATCGCGCCAATCATGCCGAAGCGATCGTGCCCGCACTGGTGGCCGGGGTGGGCATTGGGTTGATGGCGGAATATTTCGTCTGGGAATATTTGCGCGACGGCACGCTGGTCGAACTGCTGCCGGAATGGAGCACACCGCCCGGCCCGATCTATCTGGTCACACCGCCCGGCCGTGCACGCCCGGCGCGGGTACGCGCTCTGCTCGACTTTCTGCGCCCGCATCTGACCTTGCCCAAATGGAGCAATGTGCCGCGATTGTGAGCGCATAATGAACATTCATTATACGCAGTTCAGAAACACTATTATGCCGCATTGGCGGATAATCCTTGACGCTGCGCCGCACTATAACACAACTGTCAGTATCAGGTGGAGCCCCCCTTCACTTCACCTTGCAAGACTTTCCGCCGGTTCCGGAATGCCGTCGGAAAGATAAACGAAAGCTACACATGACCATTTCCCCCACAAAGCTGCGGGCCAAGCGTTTGTTGGCAACAGCTTTGACGATGTCGACATTGGCCGGATGCGCCGGCCTGCCTCATGACAAGCCCCAACTCGCGCCCCGCGATGGCGCGCAACTTGGCCTGAACGCTGCGGAAACACCTGTGGTCCCGGTTTCCCCCGACTGGTGGCTGGCGATGGGTGATCCGCAATTGGACCGGATCATGGCCGATGCGCTTGCCGCCAATCCGTCGCTTGATGAAGCCGCCGCGCGCCTGCGCATGGCCAGCGGCCTGATCGCGTCGGCCAAGGCGCAGCGGATGCCGCAGGTGTCCGCCGATGTTTCGGCCATGGATCAGCGCCTGTCGAACAAATACATCTACCCCGCGCCATTGGGCGGATCGTGGACGTGGATTTCCAATGCGCAGGCCAATTTGGACTGGTCGCTCGATCTGGCGGGGCGGCAAAGGGAATTGGTGCGCGCGGCCAAGTCTTTTACCAAAGCCAATGAATTGCAGCTGGCCGCCGCCCGCGTGTCCATTTCGGGCAGCGTGGCGCAGGCTTATGTCAATTTCGCCCGCGCCGAGGCGCAGGCCCGCATCGCCCGCGAATTTGTCGAATCGCGCGCCGCATCGCTGCGGATCGTTACGGCCCGCCGTGATGCCGGCCTTGGCAATGAATTCGACATTGCCAGCGCCCGCACCCTGCAATCCGAGGCGGAACAGGCGTTGACCCGAGCCGAAGGCGCAAGGTTGGTGGCGCTGCACGCGCTCTCCGCTTTGGTCGGACGGGGGCCGGATTATGGTGCCAAACTGACCACCCCGACGCTGGCGCTGGACAAGGCTTTGCCTGTTCCCGAAGCGCTGCCCGCCGATCTTCTGGCCCGCCGCGCCGACCTTTTGGCCGCGCGTGAACAGGTGAATTTGGCCATGGTGGGCCAGCGGATCGCCAAGACCGAATTCTATCCCAACGTCAACCTGCGCGCCTTTGTCGGGGCGCAGGCGCTGGGCATCGGATCGCTGTTTACGGGCAGCGCGCTGACCGGCGGGTTTGGTCCGGCGGTACACCTCCCGATCTTTTCCGGCGGGGCCTTGCGCGCACAATATCGTCAGGCCGTCGCCGGGGCGGATGTTGCCATCGCGCAATATAACAAAGCCGTGGTGGACGCGGTGCGTGATGCCGCCGACGCCCTGTCGGGTGTTGAAACCAACCGCCGCGACGCGATGCAGCAGGCCGACATTCGCACCGGGCTGGAAAAGACCGTCTCGCTGGACAAGGTTCGCCTGAAATCGGGCCTGTCGACCAATCTGGACGTGTTGAGCGCGGGCGAACGCCTGCTTTCCGCGCGACAGGCCCAGGTCGATCTGGCCGCCGATGGCGCCATCAAGCGCATTCAATTGCTGGTCGCGCTGGGCGGCGGTTTCACCCCGTTGCCCGATCAGGAACCGGGCGCAACGCCTGCCGTTGTCGCCAAAAGGTAAATCCATGAACCAGCAAAATCATTCATTCGACAAGGACGATGCCTCCACCATGGCCGACGATTTCACCCCCGCCCCAGCCAAGAGCGCGTCGCGTCGCAAGGGCTTCCTGCTGCTGGGGGTGGCCGTGCTGATCGGCGCGGCCGGTTACGGCGCCTATACGATGATGTCGGCCGCGACCGAGGAAACCGACGACGCCTATGTGGCGGGCAACGTGACCCAGATTACCGCACGTGACGCCGGCACCGTCATTGCCGTTCACGCGGAAAGCACGCAGGCGGTCAAGGCGGGGCAGGTTCTGGTCGATCTAGACCCCGCGCTGGCCGATGCCCAACTGGCCGCGGCCGAGGCCGAACTGGCACGCGCGGCGCGCACGGTGCGTTCCGGCTTTACCAAGGTCGGCACGGCGGACGCCGAAATTGCCCAGGCCGAAGTGCGCCTTGCCGCCGCCAGGAGCGACCTTGTCCGCCGCGAAAAGGCGGTGGGTTCGGGCGCCATCTCGGCCGAAGAAGTCGCCCACGCCAACGAAGCCGTACGGATGGCGCAGGCCAATCTCGATCTGGCCCGCAGCCACCGCGCCGATGCGCAAAGCGCCGTGGCCGGGGCGGATGTCGCGAACAATCCGGCCGTCTTGGCCGCCATTGCCGCGGTCAAGCGCGCCGCCATCGCCCGTTCGCACATGCAACTGGCCTCGCCGGTCGATGGCGTTGTGGCCCAGCGCGCCGCACAGGTCGGCCAGCAGGTTGCGCCGGGCGCGCCGCTGATGTCGATCGTGCCGCTGCGCAAGGTTTGGGTAGACGCCAATTTCCGCGAAACCCAACTGGCCGATCTGCGCATTGGCCAACCGGCAATCCTGCATTCCGACGCCTATGGTAAAAAGGTCACCTATCACGGCAAGGTCATCGGCCTGTCGGCGGGTTCGGGCGCGGCCTTTGCGCTGTTGCCCGCGCAAAATGCCAGCGGCAACTGGATCAAGGTGGTTCAGCGCGTACCGGTGCGCATCGCGCTTGACCCCAAGGAACTGGACGCGCACCCGCTGCGTCTTGGCCTGTCGGTCAATGTCGAGGTCGATACCTCGCAAGGCACCGGCCAGCCCGTGACCGCCTTGCCCGCCGTGGCGCAAGCCAGCGAACCCATCGATACGGTCAGCCCTGCGGTCGAGGCGCGCATTCGCCAGATCATCGCAGCCAACGCCGGGCGTTGAGGCAAAAAGCATGAGCAAAACCCTTCCTCCAGATTCGCCGGATCTGGACGCGAGTGACTTCGCCATCGACGAACCCGATGAAGGCCCCATCGCCGCAACGCCGCCGCCACTTCACGGCGCGGCGCTGTTTACCGCGGCCTTTGCGCTGGCGCTGGGCACATTTATGCAGGTGCTGGATTCCACCATCGCCAATGTGGCGCTCAACACGATCTCGGGCAACCTGGGCGAAGCGAGCAGCACCGCGACATGGGTGATCACCGCCTTTGCCGTGGCCAATGGTGTCACCGTGCCTCTGACGGGCTGGCTGATGCGGCGGTTTGGGGTGGTGAACACGTTTATCGCCTCGGTCGCGCTGTTTACGATGGCCTCGTTCCTTTGCGGGATTGCGTGGTCGCTGCCCTCGCTGATCGTGTTCCGATTATTGCAGGGCGCGGTGTCCGGCCCGATGATTCCGGGCAGTCAGGCATTGCTGCTGGCCATTTTCCCGCCGGAAAAGCGGACCGTGGGCCTGTCGATCTGGTCGATGACGGCGCTGGTCGGGCCGGTGCTGGGGCCGATCCTTGGCGGGTATATTTCGGACAATTACCACTGGGGCTGGATCTTTCTGATCAACGTGCCGGTGGGTTTCATCACGGTGGGCGTGCTGATGGCGCGGATGCGCTCGTATAATACGCCGCCGGTGAAATTGCCCTTTGACTGGGGCGGCGTGGCGCTGTTGATCCTGTGGGTCGGCTCGCTTCAGGTCGTGCTCGACCTTGGCAAGGACGAGGACTGGTTCAATTCGACCTTCATCTGCGTGCTGGCCGTCGTGGCGGTGGTCGGTTTCTTCGCCTGGTTGATCTGGGAATTGACCGAGGAACATCCCGCGGTTGACCTGACCCTGTTTAAGAGCCGCAACTTTGCCATTGGCACGCTATGCTTCTGTCTGGGCTATGGCTTCTTCTTTGCCAGCAACCTGCTGATGCCGCTCTGGCTGCAAACGCAACAGGGCTATACGGCGACATGGGCGGGGCTGGTATCGGCGCCGGCCGGTATGGTGGCCTTTTTCCTTGCGCCGGTGGTGGCGCGGGCGGCGGGCACGATCGATCTGCGCTATGTTGCGACCTATGCGTTGATTGCCTTTGCGGCGTCCTATTTCATGCGGACCGAATTTGCGCCGGACACCGACCTGTTCCACTTTGTCCTGCCCTCGATCGTACAGGGAACGGCAATGGGCACGTTCTTCATGTCGATGACGACACTGTCCTTTGACCGGCTTGGCCCACATCGCATTCCTTCGGCCACGGGCATTTCCAATTTTGCCCGTATCACCGGGGGCGCTTTTGCCGCATCGATCACCACGACCTTTTGGGATCGGCGCGAAGTGCTGCACCAAAGCCGTCTGGCCGAGGCAGCCAATAACGGCAATCCCGCCTATGTTCAGGCCATGAACCATTTGCAGACGATGGGCATGAGCAAGGCGCAAGCCACCGGATCGCTGACGGGTCAGATGATCAACCAGTCGTACCTGATGTCCTCGCTCGACATCTTCTGGTTTGCCGGAATGGGCTGTCTGGCCATGCTCGCGCTCTTGTGGTGTACGCGTAAACCTGCGCCGCCGCAGGGTGGCGCGGTGGTTGTCGATTAAACAAAAAGGCCGGGGCGGTTTGATCCACCCCGGCCTTTTTGTTTGGCGTTTGGACGCGCCTTAATCGACGTAATGTGCGGTGGTCTTTTCACGGACCTCTTGCGCCGTCACGCCGGGGGCCAGTTCGACCAGCTTGAACGGGCTGTTGTGATCGGGGCGGGCAAACACGGCCAGATCGGTCACGATCATGTCCACCACATTGCGCCCCGTCAGCGGCAGGGTGCAGGAGGGGATGAACTTGGCGCTGCCATCCTTGGCGCAATGCTCCATCACCACGATGATCTTCTTGACGCCCGCGACCAGATCCATCGCGCCGCCCATGCCCTTGATCATCTTGCCCGGAATCATCCAGTTGGCGATGTCGCCATTTTCCGACACTTCCATCGCGCCAAGGACGGTGAGGTCAATATGACCGCCACGGATCATGGCAAAGCTCTGCGCGCTGTCGAAATAGGCGGAATGGGGCAGTTCGCTGATCGTCTGCTTGCCAGCATTGATGAGGTCGGCGTCTTCCTCGCCCTCATAGGGGAACGGGCCGATGCCCAGCATGCCGTTCTCGCTCTGCAGCGTCACGGTCAGCCCTTCGGGCACGTAATTGGCCACCAGCGTCGGGATGCCGATGCCAAGGTTCACATAAAAGCCGTCCTGAAGTTCGCGCGCGGCGCGGGCGGCCATTTCATTGCGGTTCCAAGCCATTGTGCTCAGGCCTCCTTCGGACGGGTGGTGCGGAATTCGATCTTCTTGTCATAGCTGCCCAGCACGATGCGCTGAACATAGACACCGGGCAGATGGATCGCGTCAGGGTCCAATTGGCCGGGCTCGACAATCTCCTCGACCTCGACCACGGTGATTTTCCCGGCGGTGGCGGCGGGCACGTTGAAATTGCGCGCCGTCTTGCGGAAGATCACATTGCCGGTGGTGTCGGCCTTCCAACCCTTCACAATGGCAAGATCAGCGAAAATGCCCTGCTCCAGCACATATTCCTGTCCGTCAAAGACCTTGGTTTCCTTGCCCTCGGCCACCAGCGTGCCCACGCCCGTCTTGGTGTAAAAGCCCGGAATGCCCGCCCCGCCCGCGCGCAGGCGCTCGGCCAGCGTGCCTTGCGGAGTGAATTCCACCTCCAGTTCGCCCGCCAGATACTGACGTTCGAATTCCTTGTTCTCGCCCACATAAGACGAGATCATCTTCTTCACCTGCCGCGTGCGCAGCAGCTTGCCGATGCCCTCATTGTCGATGCCCGCATTGTTGCTGGCAAAGGTCAGATCCTTGACCCCGCTGGCCTGAATCGCATCGAGCAGACGTTCGGGAATGCCGCAAAGGCCAAAGCCCCCGCTGGCGATCAACAAACCATCGCGCAACAACCCGTCCAGCGCGGCCTCTGCGCTGGGATAAACCTTGCTTGCCATACAGCTCCCTCTCTCTCGGGATTAATTCGAGGGGAGTGTATCGGATGAAATTGATGCGTTCTAATGATATTTTTTTTGGGGTATTGATAGGTGATGGTGATGTTTTAGGGTGAGGAAGATAAGTTACCTCCGGCGGGTTAAGGGCGGGGGCCCTTAACAATCCCGGTACTGTCCTTGTTGCGTCATGGGTTGCGCGTTGCGTGAACTTGCCGCGCCGCAGGCTATAAAACGCTCCGCAGAAAGACACATCATCGCAAACAAAGCACCACCCATTAACGGGATTGCAAAGGGCCCCCGCCCTTTGCCCGCCGGAGGCATAAATTGAACCGTATCGCCCTCTACCACCTCGAAACCCTGCTCTGGATCGCCCGCCTCGGCACTTTCGCGGCGGCGGCGGAAAGGTTGAACACCACCCAACCCACCATTTCGGCCCGGGTGCGCGAATTGGAGGCGCAGATCGGCTATGCCCTGTTTCAACGTGAGGGACGGCGGATGTTGCTGACCGTGCGCGGTCGGCAATTGGTGCGCGATACCGAACCTTTGTGGGCGGCGCTGGAACGGACGCTGGCCTCGGACAATCTGGCGGGGGCACGCGGCGTGGTGCGCATCGGCACAGGGGAAATCGCGGCGGCTTCGTGCCTGCCCGGATTTGTGGCCGAAATCGAGCGCGACATGCCCGCACTGACGCTGGACATCACGATCAGTCTGACCGCGCAATTGCTGCAAAACCTGTTGGGGGCGACCAGCGATCTGGTCTTTCTGGCTGGCCCTGCGGCCAGTCCGGGTCTGCAAACAGCATCCATCGGGGCGGTTGAATTGCAATGGCTGGCCTCGCCCGCCACGGCGCAGGCCATGCGCAAGGGTGCGGTGCCACCCATATGGTCCTTGCCCCGCCAATCGCCTCTGCATCAGGTTATGCTCGAAACACTGGCTGGCGAAACATTGCCCGCGATCCGCACCTGCAACAATGCCCGCATGTTGATCGACATCATCATCGCCGGGCAAGGTATGGCCCTCCTGCCCGAAACCATGACGCGTGATGCGGTGGCAGGCGGGCGGTTGCAAGAGGTCTGGCCACGGCCCAAGCGCGGGATCGAATTTCAGGCCGCCATTCGCGCCGAAGAAAGCGATCCTTTGGTGCTGGAACTGTTCAGGCGGGCGGCGGGGTTGCGGATTGATCCTCGTTAAAGGAGTTTTGCCTGCGGCGCGGCAAACTCACGCAAGGCCGAGATCCAAGCGCCATTCATTATCGGGATTGTTAAGGGCCCCCGCCCTTAACCCGCCGGAGGCAAATGTGCCCCGTTAAACCGCCCGCACCATCACCGATACCGACGCCATACCATTGTCCACCGCCTCCGGCTTATCAATCCGTATCCGCGCCCAAAGGACGCTGCCCATCCCCAGACAAGCCTCACCCAATTGCCGGGCGAAGCTTTCGATCAGGTCGATGTGGGTGCGCGCCAGATGTTCCGCCGCCGCGCCAACGTCGCGGTAATCGACGGTCTGCTCCAGACGATCAATCGCGCCGACGCCAAGGCCCAGTTCGGCAAAGATTACCAAGGGTTGCCGCCGCCCGATTTCGCCATGATTGACGCCGACGGCGGCCATCACCTCAAAACCCGACAGGCGCACCACCGTTTCGGCGACTTCGGAAGCCGCCGACTGCGCGGGGCGCAGGGAGATCACACTTTCCATACGCCCCGCCTCCTGTATCAGCCCGGAAAAACCACGGTGCGATGGCCATTGAGGAACACGCGGTCCTCCAGATGGGCCTTGACCGCCTCGGCCAGAACGCGGCGTTCGATGTCGCGGCCCTGACGGACCAGATCTTCGGGCGCGTGGGCGTGGGTGATGTTACCCACGTCCTGCACAATGATCGGACCTTCATCAAGGTCGGCGGTAACGTAATGCGCCGTCGCACCGATCATCTTGACCCCGCGCTCATAGGCCTGGTGATAGGGCTTGGCACCCTTGAAGCCGGGCAGGAACGAGTGGTGGATGTTGATGCAACGACCCGACAGGAACCCTGCCAGATCATCGCTCAGGATCTGCATATAACGCGCCAGCACCACCAGATCGGCCCCCGTTTCGGTCACGATGGCCTTGATCTGCGCTTCCTGTTGCGGTTTCGTGTCCTTGGTAATCGGCAAGTGATAGAAAGGCAGATCACCGATCAGGCTGGTCGTGATATGCTTGCGATCATGGTTGCAGATGATGGCCACCACATCCATGTCGATTTCGCCGATGCGCCACCGATAAAGCAGGTCGCCAAGGCAGTGGTCAAACTTGCTGACCATCAGCACGACCTTCTGCTTTTCGCCATTGACGCGCAGGCGCCAATCCATGCCATGTTCAGCCGCCAGATCGCCGAAATGGGCGCGCCATTCCTCGGCCGAATCGCCCTGCGGCAAGGCAAAGACAACGCGCATGAAAAAGCGGTCAGTGATGCGGTCATTGAACTGTTGTGCGTCAAGGATGTTGCCCCCGCGCCCCGCCAGATAGCCCGCCACCTTGGCCACAAGGCCGGGTTGGTCGGCACAGGACAGGCTGAGCGTACAAACAGTGTCGTGGTCAGACGTGGTCACTTGCATTGATCCTTTCTCTCTCCCGCCGGCGCGTCGCGCGCGCCAGCGCTTATTCCTTCGCGTGCAGGCGCTTATTAGCCCCGCGATGCCCGATATCCGTTGATCCACGCCACGGTCTTTTCCAGTCCGCCAAAGGGATAGAAATGCAACCGGACCGGTCCATGCCGTTCATCCAGCCCCTTGGCAAGCGCATCGACCAGCTTGTCCGGCCCGGCGCTGCCCAAAAGCTGGGTGATCGAAATGCCATATTTGGCCAGAACACTGGCCGAGGCGCCCACCCCGCAACGCGCGGCAAAGCGCATCAGCGTCTTGATGCCCGCCGGCCCCGGAACGCCGATCCGCACCGGCGCCGTGATCCCGCGCAACCGCAGTTGCTCCAGCCAGTTGAGAGCCGCATCGGGATCAAACCCGAATTGCGTCACCACCAAAGGCGCCATGCCGCGCGCATCAATATCGACACATTTGCGGGCCAGCACCTCCCAGCACTGCTCCTGCGTCATGTTGGGATGCCCTTCCGGGTGGCCGCCCACGCCGATCGCCTTGATCCCGGCCTTTTCAAACAAGCCGGTCGCGATCAGTTCACTGGAGTCATTATAGGGGCCAGCGGCCTGTTCCGGGTCGCCCGCGATAACGAAGCAGCGCTTTACGCCCGCTTCCTGAACGACGGTGTTGAGGTAATCTTCGAACTCAGCCTGACTGGCGATGCGGCGGGCGGAAAAATGCGGCATCGGTTCAAAGCCCAACGCGCGCACAGCCTTGGCCGCCGCGATTCGCGCCGGGGCTTCTTCGCCGGGAAGGAAGGTGACGGCGATCGGCGTCTCGGCAGGAATGTTAGGCGCGGCCGCGCGCAGCGAATCGCCATCCTTTGCCGTGATTTCCAAGGAAAATCCGTCGGTAATGCCGTTCGGCGCCCGCTCCCAATTGGGATGAATCTGCGAAATGGCCACCATAGTCCTCTGCCCTTTCTCTTTGACGCCCGCGGATGAAGGCTTTCGCGCCTGCGTCATCCCGGCCATCCATTTTGTATGCGACACTTACTAAAACGAAATGTGTGCAACATGGAAGTACTCTCTAGCGCCGACCGATAATTTCGTATAGATGAATTTTTCATGGACGAGAAAAATACGGGTGACGATGTCTGAAAACCTCCCTTTGCTGCTGGTTCCCGGCCTGATCTGCGATTCGCGGGTCTTTGCCGCGCAATGCGCCGCTTTTCCGTTTGCGCGCGCTTTGACCGGTTGGGGGGCGGTTTCCTCGCTGGTCACCATGGCGGAAAAATTGCTGGCCGATGCGCCGGAACGCTTTGCTCTGCTGGGCCATTCCATGGGCGCGCGCGTGGCGATCGAGGTTGCCCGCCTTGCCCCGCACCGCGTCGAGCGACTGGCGCTGGTTTCCACCGGCACACATCCCGTTGGCGCCGGTGAGGCCGAAAAGCGCTACGCCCTGCGCGACAAGGGGCGTGAGCATGGCATGGCGGCGCTGGTTTCCGACTGGCTGCCCCCGATGATTGCGCCCGACAATCGCCCGGCCCTGATGGCGCCGCTGACCACCATGTGCTTGGAACAGGGCCTTTCCGCCTTCGAAGCGCAGATTGAGGCCTTGCTCTCGCGCCCGGCGTTGGAGGATTTCCTGCCGACGCTATCCATGCCCGTCCTGTCCTGCACTGGCGCACTGGACGCATGGAGCCCGCCCCAACAGGCCCAAGCCATTGCCGACGCCATCCCCGGCGCCACACTGGAAATCGTGCCCGAGGCTGGCCATTTCCTGCCCATTGAAAGGCCGCAAGCCTTCAACAACATCATCGCGGACTGGCTCCACCAGCCTGCCTGACCAACACGCAACCTTCGCTGCAAGATTGACCCCAAGGAGAGAAGAATGACCCAAAGCCTGCAACAAGTCCTCGATGCCAGCGGCGACATTGTCGAAATGCTGCGCAACGCGCAGGTTGGCCCCAACGTCTATCCCGGCGTTCCGGCTGAATATTCGAACTGGCGCACCGAACAGCAGGCTTGGGCCAAGACCGCCGTGCTGTTCAACCAGTCGTACCACATGGTTGATCTGGAAGTGTCGGGCCCCGATGCTTTTGCCATGCTCAACTATCTGGGAATCAACAGCTTCAAGGGCTTTGTCCCCGACCGCGCCAAGCAATTCGTGCCCGTCACGCCCGAAGGCTATGTGATCGGTGACGTGATCCTGTTCTATCTGGGTGAAAACCTGTTCAATCTGGTCGGCCGCGCGCCCGCCATCGAATGGGTCGAATATCACGCCGCCACCGGCAAGTGGGACGTCAAGGTCGAGCGCGACGAACGCTGGGCCATGCGCACCGATGGCAAGCGCAAGAGCTACCGCTTCCAGCTGCAAGGCCCCAACGCGATGGCCGTGCTGTCCAAGGCGCTGGGCTATGCCGCGCCGGATCTCAAGTTCTTCCACATGACCACGCTGGAATTCGGCGGTGCGAAGGTGCGCGCGCTGCGTCACGGCATGGCGGGTCAGCCGGGCTATGAACTGTTCGGTCCGTGGGAAGATTACGCCGCCGTCCACGGCGCGCTGGTCGAAGCGGGCAAGGAATTTGGCCTGACGCTGTGCGGTGGTCGCACCTATTCGTCGAACACGCTGGAATCGGGCTGGATCCCCTCGCCGCTGCCCGCCACCTACACCGGCGAAGGTTCCAAGGGCTTCCGCGAATGGGCCAGCGCCAACAGCTACGAAGCCAAGTGCTCGATCGGCGGTTCCTATGTGCCCGACAGCATCGAAGGCTATTACCTGACCCCGTGGGATCTGGGCTATGGCCCGTTTGTGAAGTTCGACCATGACTTCATCGGCCGCGAGGCGCTGGAAGCCAAGGCTGCGGGTCCGCACCGCCGCAAGGTGACGCTGGCTCTGGACAATGAAGACGTTATGCGCGTCCAATCCTCGGCCCTGTCAAAGGGCGACCGCGCCAAGTATATGGAATATCCCAGCGCAGTCTATTCCATGCACCCGTTCGATCAGGTGCTTCAGGACGGCAAGCTGGTCGGCCTGTCCACCTGGATCGGTTACACCGCCAACGAGGGCAAGTTCCTGACGCTGGCCATGGTGGATGAAAGCGTCGCCACGCCCGGCACGCAGGTCACGCTGTTGTGGGGTGAACCCGATGGCGGCACGCGCAAGCCCACCGTCGAGCGTCACGTTCAGACCGAAATCAAGGCCGTGGTCGCCTCGGTGCCCTATTCGGAAGTGGCGCGTGACGCCTATGCCGACAGCTGGCGCAACCGTCAGGCCTAAGGCTTGGTGCAGAAACCCCCGGCCCGCAAAGGCCGGGGGTTTTTCTTTTAGCGAAGTACGCGGCCCGCCACCGCATCCAACCGCGCCAGCAAAGCCGAATCACGCTGCGCCGGGGCCGTGGCAAAGGCGCCATCCAGCGCGCGATCAATCGGGCTTGCCTCGCGGGTTTCGGGCAAGAGGCGGACCAATTCACGCACCGCCGCTCGGGCCAGCGCCGCATTGGCCTTCATCGTGGCGAAAACCTCATGGGCCTCGACACCCGCCTCCTCGTCGCGCCAGGCGTCATAATCGGTCACCATGGCCAGCATCGCATAGGGAAGCTCAGCCTCGCGCGCCAAACGCACTTCGGGAAAGCCGGTCATGCCGATCACATCGGCGCCCCATCCGCGATACATCCGGCTTTCGGCGCGGGTGGAAAATTGCGGGCCTTCGATGGCAATATAGGTGCCGCGCGGATGCACGGTGCCGCCCGCATGATGGGCCGAAATCGCCAGCAATTCCGCCAGACGCGGGCACACCGGATCGGCCAGCGCCAGATGGGCCACCATGCCTGTGCCAAAAAAGCTGCGCGCGCGGCCTTCGGTGCGGTCGATCATCTGATCGACGCAAACGAAATGGCCCGGCGCATATTCCTCTCGCAGCGACCCCACCGCCGAGAGCGAGACCAGATCCGTAACGCCGCAGCGTTTCAGCACGTCGATATTGGCGCGGTAATTGACCTCGCTGGGCGGGATGGCGTGGCCGGGTCCGTGGCGCGGCAGAAAGGTCATGCGCACGCCGTCGAGTGTGCCAGTGGTGACGCTGCTGCTGGGCGCGCCGAACGGGCTTTCGACGGCGATCTCCTGCGCATTTTCCAGCCCGATCCCCTCGGCCAGACCCGATCCGCCAATCACCCCGATATGCCATGCGCTCATAAGGCTCAAACTCCTGTATCCTGCGCGCTGACTAGGACGGATTGCGCTTTTCGTCAAAATTCCTTGCACTTGCCAATCACGGCCCGCCTGTGCAGTCTGCGCGCGAAAGGAAACCCATATGCTTTTGATTGGCCAGTTCGACAGCCCCTTTGTCCGCCGCGTCGGCATTGCGATGACGATTTACGGGATGGCGTTCGAACACAGCCCGTTTTCAGTGATGGGCGATGGCGACAAATTCGCCCACCTCAACCCCTTGAAGCGGGTGCCGACACTGGTGCTGGACGATGGCGAGGTGTTGATCGAGAGCGGGGCGATCCTTGATTATCTCGACGAAACCCACGGCCGCGACAAGGCGTTGATCGCCCCATCCGGCCCGGCGCGGCGCGCGGCGTTAAAGCGTATCGCCACGGCCACCTCGATTGCGGACAAGGCGGTCTCCTATTTCTACATGCGCAAATTTGGCGGCGGGGTCGATCCCTTCTTCTCCACCCGCAGCGAAGGGCAGATCCGCGATGGGCTGGCCGCATTGGATGCCGAATGTGCGGCGCGGGATGGCGATTGGTGGTATGGCGAAACGCCGGGCCATGACGACATTGCCGTCGCGGTGGTGGGGCGCTTCGTGTCCGAGGCCTATGGCTGGCTGGTATCGCTGGCCGACTATTCCGCGCTGACCGCCCATTGCGCCCGCGCCGAGGCCCGCCCCGAATTTCAGGCAATCCAGCAGGAATTCATCCCGCCAAGCTGACGAAAAAGGGCCGGGATTCAACCCCCGGCCCTTTCCCATTACGCCACGCTCATGTTCAGTGCGCCATCGCCCTCGTCGATGTTGACCGTGCTGCCATCGGGCACTTCGCCGCCCAACAGCTTTTCGGCCAATGGGTCCTGCACATAGCGCTGAACGGCGCGCTTCAACGGCCGCGCGCCATAGATCGGGTCATAGCCCACCCGGCCCAGCCAGCGCTTGGCCGCCTCGGTCAGGTCGAGCGTGATCTTGCGATCCTTGAGCAGCTTCTGCACCCGCGCCACCTGAATATCGACGATGGGCGCCATATGCTCCTGACCCAGCCGGTGGAAGAGGATGATCTCGTCCAGGCGGTTGAGGAATTCAGGGCGGAAATGGCCGCGCACCACTTCCATCACATGCGGCTCGACGCTTTCCACATCGGCCCCATCGGGCAGATTGGCAAGGAACTGGCTGCCCAGATTCGATGTCAGGATGATCAGCGTGTTGGTGAAATCCACCACGCGCCCCTGCCCATCGGTCAGGCGGCCATCGTCGAGAACCTGAAGCAGCACATTGAACACATCGCTGTGCGCCTTTTCCACCTCGTCGAACAGCACGACCTGATAGGGCCGCCGCCGCACCGCCTCGGTCAGCACACCGCCTTCATCATAGCCGACATAGCCCGGAGGGGCGCCGATCAGACGCGAAACGGCGTGCTTCTCCATGAACTCGCTCATGTCGATGCGCACCATCGCGCTGTCATCGTCGAACAGGAACCCGGCCAGCGCCTTGGTCAGCTCGGTCTTGCCCACGCCCGTCGGGCCGAGGAAGAGGAAGCTGCCCAGAGGACGGTTGGGGTCCTGCAAACCGGCGCGGGCACGGCGGACGGCTTTGGAGACGGCCACGACCGCATCCTTTTGGCCAATCACGCGCTTGCCGATCACCTCTTCCATGCGCAGCAGCTTTTCCCGCTCGCCCTGAAGCATGCGCTCCATGGGCACGCCGGTCCATTTGCTGACCACGGCGGCAATGTCGTCGGCGGTCACTTCCTCACGCAGCATGGCGTTTTGCGCCTGAGACTGCGCCTCGACCAATTGCCGCTCCAGTTCGGGGATGCGGCCATAGGACAGCTCACCCGCGCGGGCCAGATCGCCCTTACGCTGTGCCTGTTCCAGCTCGATGCGGGCGGCATCAAGCTGCTCCTTGATCTTGCCCTCGGCGGCAATCTTGTCACGCTCGTTCTGCCAACGGGTGGTCAGTTCGGCCGACTTCTGCTCGGCATTGGCCAGTTCCTCGCGCAAGGTGGCCAGCCGATCCTTGGACGCCTGATCCGATTCCTTGGCCAGCGCCATTTCCTCGATCTTCAACTGGATGATCCGCCGGTCGAGATTCTCGATTTCCTCCGGCTTGCTCTCCACCTCCATGCGGATGCGGCTGGCGGCCTCATCCATCAGGTCGATGGCTTTATCGGGCAGGAATCGGTCGGCGATATAGCGGTTCGACAGGGTGGCTGCCGCGACAATCGCATTGTCGGCGATCCGCACACCATGGTGCAGCTCATACTTTTCCTTGAGGCCCCGCAGGATCGAGATCGTATCCTCCACCGTCGGTTCGCCCACGAAAACGGGCTGGAACCGGCGCTGGAGCGCTGGGTCTTTCTCGACATACTTCTGGTATTCATCGAGCGTGGTCGCGCCGATGCAGTGCAATTCGCCGCGCGCCAGAGCGGGCTTGAGCAGATTGCCCGCATCCATCGCACCTTCGCTTTTGCCCGCGCCGATCAGCGTGTGCATCTCGTCGATGAACAGGATGATCTCGCCTTCCGCGCCCTTCACCTCGTCGAGGACAGCCTTGAGGCGCTCCTCAAACTCGCCGCGATATTTGGCACCCGCGATCAGCGCGCCCATGTCGAGCGACATCAGGCGGCGATGCTTCAAACTGTCGGGCACATCACCATTGGCAATGCGCAGCGCCAACCCTTCGGCAATCGCAGTCTTGCCCACGCCTGGTTCACCGATCAGCGCGGGGTTGTTCTTGGTCCGGCGGGCAAGGATCTGCACCGTGCGGCGAATTTCCTCGTCACGACCGATCACCGGGTCCAGCTTGCCATCTCGCGCCGCCTGCGTCAGATCGCGGGCATATTTCTTCATCGCATCATAGGCGTTTTCCGCGCCCGCGCTGTCCGCCGTGCGTCCGCCGCGCAATTGGGTGATCGCTGCCTCCAACGATTGCGGCGTCACATTGGCGGCCTTCAGCGCCTGTCCCGCCGCCGTGGTGGTGGCCAGAGCCAGCGCGACAAGGATGCGTTCGACCGTGACGAAACTGTCGCCCGATTTGGTGGCAATCTGTTCGGCGCTGTCCAGAACGCGCACGGCATCATTGTCGAGGCCCGGTTGCGCTTGCGCGCCCGATCCCGACACCGCCGGGATCTTGGCCAAAGCCTTGTCCACCTCGGCGCTGGCAATCGCCGGGTTGCCGCCCGCGCGCTGCAACAGCCCGCTGGCCATGCCCTCGCTGTCCTCCAGCAGGGCCTTCAGAATATGTTCCGCCGTGATGCGCTGATGGTTCAGGCGGATCGCCAGGGTTTGCGAGGCTTGCAGGAAACCCTTGGCGCGGTCAGTAAACTTTTCGAGGTTCATGGGGTCGGTTCCTCCGTTGCCTCACAAGGTAGTGTGACAAAATCGCCACACAAGCCCTTGCAACAAGAAATTACCGCCCCATGTTCTTCCGTTCCTTGATACGGAACAATCCGGTTGAGCGATGAGAAAGATCATCGCTCAACGAACGCTCAAACGCCGCGCGGGCTTACTTGACGGCCCTCGACGCACCCGGCGCATAGGTGTCGCCAAAGAAGTCACCCTTGAACCACAGCGGCGGCGTATCGCCATCGGCCATGGCGCGGGTGATGCGATAATTGGCCTCGGCAAAACGGGCGCCCGCGCGCCAGTCCCATGCCTGATTCATATCGTCGTTGGGCTGGTGATAGGTCTTGGCCAGAAACGCCTCATTGGCCGCCGCCCCGCCATTGGCATAGCCGGTGGCGAGGAACACGGCCGGCACACCCTTGCGCACAAAGCGATAGTGGTCCGAACGCACAAAGATCGTTTCGGCCGGGATCGGATCGGGCGAGAGGCTCACCTGCATCGGCTTGACCGCATTGGCCACAATCGGCCCCAGCGTCGAATGATCCGCGCCATAGGCCACCACATCGGTAAAGGGATAGAGCAGCACCGGCATGTCCAGATCGACATTGCCCACAATGCTGGAAGCCGGAACGGTGGGATGGTTGGCGTAATAATCCGCGCCCAGCAGGCCCTTTTCCTCGGCCGTAGAGATCAGGAACACCACCGAGCGGCGCGGCCCCTTTTTGTCCTCGGACAGGACGCGGGCAACCTCAAGCGTGGTTGCGCTGCCCGCTGCATTATCCATCGCGCCATTATAGATGCGGTCCTTGTCCGGTGCATCGCCCGGCTTGGGTGCGGCAATACCTAGGTGATCGAGGTGGCCCGACAGCACCACCGTCTGATCCTTCAGATCGCTGCCCGGCAGCATGGCGACGATGTTCGGGCTGGTGACGCGCTCGGACTTGCTGTTCACAAAAGCGTGAAGCGTGGTCTTGAGGGCAAAGCCCTTGGGACGACCGCCCACCTTATCCGCCTCAGCCCGGATTTGCGCCAGCGTGCGCGGGCCGCCCGCCAGCAGCGCCGATGCGGCCTCATCGCTCACCGATCCGGCAAGGCGGATGCCGGGGGCCGCCTCATTGGCTTTGCCGTCCTGACCCACCCATGCGTAATTGGGATAGAAAGCATATTGCAGCGCCCGTTCCCAAGGGCGCACCTTGGCCGAGGCATTGGTGGCCACCGTGATCACGCCAATCGCGCCATGGGCCTGGGCCATCTGCGCCTTGGTGGCAGACAGATGCGCGCCCTCCTCGCTGGCCATGCCGGTGGGATAGCCGCGCAGGACGACGACGATCTTGCCCTTTACGTCCAGCCCTTTGTAATCATTGATGCCGATCAGATCATTGTCGATGCCATAGCCCACGAATACCAGAGGCGCGGTGATATCAAGTTTCGGCTCATTGGCGCTGGCCGACACCATCACCTGCTTGCCATGTTCGAAATTCACTTTGCCCTTGGGGCCGGTGATTTCCATGCCTGCGGGGCCATCGGCATAGGAGGTCTTCTGGAACGTAATGCGTTGCAGCCAACCACGCTTGCCATCCGCCCCGATGTCCCCCATCGGCGTCAGGCCCAGCGAGGCGAAACGCTGGGCCACAAAGCGGGCGGCGATCTCATGCCCCTTGCTGCCCACATCGCGCCCTTCGAGCAGGTCATCGGCAAAAAAGGCGATGTCGGATTTGATACGCTCTGCCGAAAAACGCGGGTCGAGCGGCAGGTCCGCTTCGGCGCGGATCGGGGCTTCGGGCTTGGCCGCAGGAATGGCGGCAACCGGGGCACCGGCTTCTTCATACATCGCCTCGGTGGCCTCGACCGATTCAATGGCACGGGCGGGGCTGACCAACAAAAGCGCGGGGATCAGGCAGGCGGAAAACTTCGCAACAGCAGGCATGCATCTCTCATTTCGGGAAATTGACATGCATGTCAGCATAAGGCCGAATTCTGAACAGGCAAGCGGCCCAAAGCCCCTAAAATTCGCAAGGTTCATCCTTGCGACAGGTCGGGGATGAAACTACCCATAGTGTATCCAAAGATGGGAAACACCATGCGTCACCAGATTTCCGCGCCGCTTCTGGCACTTGCCCTCACCCTTTGCGTTCAGCCCGCTTTTGCCCAGACCGCAAATGCTCCGGCCCCGGCCCCGCTTTCGGAACTGGTGAAAAAGGTCGATATTCCCTACGAAAGCTTCAAGCTGTCGAACGGCCTGACGGTTCTGGTCCATACCGACCGCAAGGCGCCGATCATTGGCGTGACCACCTATTACCGCGTCGGATCCAAGCATGAGCCGCGCGGCAAGACCGGCTTTGCCCATCTCTACGAACACCTCTTCTTTGGCGGCAGCGAGAACGTCCCCAATTTCGATGTGCCTCTGGAGGCGGTCGGTTCGACCAGCACCAATGGCAGCACATGGTACGATCGCACCAATTATGTCGAAACCGTGCCGACCGGGGCTTTGCCGCTGGCGCTTTTCCTTGAAAGCGACCGCATGGGGCACCTGCTGGGCGCGGTGACGCAGGACAAGCTGGATAAGCAACGCGGCGTGGTTCAGAACGAAAAGCGTCAGGGCGACAACCAGCCCTATGGCCTTTTGCGCTATGCCGAAACCGACGGGCTGTTTCCGGTCGGCCACCCCTATCGCCACCAGACCATCGGTTCGATGGCCGATCTGGACGCGGCCAGCCTGACCGATGTGCGCCATTGGTTCACCGATCACTATGGGCCGAATAATGCGGTGCTGGTGCTGACCGGCGATGTGGATGTGGCGACGGCCCGCCCGTTGGTCGAAAGGTATTTCGGCGACATCCCAACGGGTCCGGCGGTCAAGCCGGTGGTCGCAGGGCCGGTAACGCTCAAAGCCCCCAAGCGGATTGAATTGCAGGACAAGGTCGCCACCACGCGCATCATGCGTATCTGGTCCGCGCCGGGCATGAATGACAAAGATGCCGCCGCGCTGGATGTGGGGATGAGCGTCCTTGGCGGGCTGGCGTCCTCGCGGCTGGACAATGCGCTGGTGCGGGGCAAGCAGGTGGCCGTTTCGGTCAGCGCCGAATTCGAGGCACATGAACAGGTCAGCTTCCTTGAAATCTCGATGGATGTGAAACCGGGCGTGCCGCGTGCCAAGGCCGAGGCGGCACTGGACGCGGAAATTGCGCGGTTTCTTGCCACCGGACCGAATGCCGATGAAGTCAAGCGGGCCGCCACCCGGTCGGTGTCCGCCGAAATCGGATCGCTCGAAGTTGTCGGCGGATTTGGCGGCAAAGGCACCACGCTAGCCGAGGGGCTGATGTATTCGGGCGATCCGGCGCAGTATAAAAAGGATCTGGCCGAACTGGCCGCCCTGACCCCGGCGCAGATCAAGGCGGCGACCGGGCGTTGGATGAAGCGCCCCGTTCTGGCCATCGCCGTTACGCCGGGCGAGCGCAAGCAGAAGGGCGAATTGCTGGGCGGTTGGGGCGATGAGGCGACGCGCCCCGCGCCCAAGCCCGACGCCAAGGCGCCCGTCCCCCCCGTCCCGCAATCCCCCCCGCGCAAAGCGCCCGAGGTTGCGCCGGTGGGCGAACTTGCCTTTCCCACGGTTCAGCACGCAACGCTGTCCAACGGCATGCCGGTCACGCTGGCCCGCCGCACCGCCGTGCCCAAAGTGTTGGTCAGTATCGGGTTTGATGCAGGCGTTGCCGCCGACTCGCTCAACACGCCGGGCACGCAGGGGTTGATGCTCTCGATCCTGAAGGAAGGGACCGTCAAGGACGCCACCGGCGGGGTGAACCGCAGCGCGGTGCAGGTGCTGGAGGAAGAGGAGCGTCTGGGCGCAAGCATCGAGACGGGCAGCAGTCTGGACACAAGTTCGATCACGCTTTCGGCGCTGTCGGCCAATCTGGCGCCTTCGCTCTCGCTGATGACCGATGTGTTGCTGCATCCCGCGTTCAACCCCGCCGAAGTGGCGCGGGTCAAAGATCAGCGTCTGGCGGCGCTGGCCCAGACCATGGCCAATCCGCGCGGTGTGGCGCTGCGGGCGATCAATCCGTTGCTGTTTGGGCCGAGCCATCCCTATGGCCATGCTTCGGACGGGCTGGGCAATGCGGCCTCGCTCAAGGCGCTGACCACGCAGGATTTGCGCGCCGCGCATGACCAGTGGCTTCGCCCTGATCTGGCCCGCGTGACGGTGGTGGGCGATATCACGATGGAGGAATTGCTGCCCAAGCTGGAGGCGGCGCTGGGCGCGTGGAAGGCTCCGGCCAGCCCCAAGCCGGTCAAGGCGATCACGGCGGCGGCCCCCACGCCGCGTCCGCGCATCGTGCTGATCGACCGCCCCGGTTCGCCGCAATCCATGATCGTTGCAGGCAAGGTCTTGCCGGTTGATGGCCGGGCACCGGGTCAGGAGGCGCTCGACCTTGCCAATGAAGTGCTGGGCGGCGGGTTCCTCTCGCGCCTCAACCTCGACATCCGCGAGGAAAAGGCGTGGTCCTATGGCGTATCGACCGCCGTGCGCCAGCCTCTGGGCGCGCGCAGCATGATCCTCTTCGCGCCGGTCCAGACCGACCGTACCGGCGATTCCATCAAGGCGATGATTGCCGATATGAAGGCCTTTCCGGGGGCAAAACCCGTCAGTGCCGAGGAATTGCAGCGCGTGACCGATGGCAATATCCGCGGCCTGCCCAACAAGTTTGAAACCAATGGGCAAGTGCTGGGCGCGATCGCATCCAATGAACGTCTTGGGCGGCCCGACGACTATTACCGCAAGCTGCCCGCGCTCTATCGCAGCATCGATGCCAAAGCGCTGGAGGCCAAGGCGGCGGAATATCTCCAGCCCGATGGTCTGACCTTCGTCGTCGTGGGCGACAAGGCCAAGGTCGAGGCGCAGTTGAAGGATGTCGGGTTGCCGGTGGAGGTGTCGGGGGGCAAGTAAATTTGCCTCCGGCGGGCAAAGGGACTTGGTCCCTTTGCAATCCCGATTACGAGGTAGTGCCTTGATTGCGGGCCAGCACAATTTACAAAGCTAATATATTAAAAGCCTGCGGCGCCATCTAATCTGCGCCGCAGGCTTTTAAAATTCTAACGTCGCGCCATTCAACCTCAGTCGAACTTACAGCGCAACACATACAGTACGGGGATTGTTAAGGGCCAAGGCCCTTAACCCGCCAGCGGCAAACCCCTTTTACGAAGCTAAAGCTTTCTTCAGCAGTTCATTGATGATCTGCGGATTGGCCTTGCCCTGCATCGCTTTCATGGTCTGGCCGACGAAGAAGCCGAAAAGGGCCTCCTTACCGCCGCGATATTGCTCGACCTTATCCGCGTTCTTGGTCAGGATTTCGGCGATCACCGCCTCAATCGCGCCGGTGTCCGAGTTTTGCTTCAAGCCTTCGCGCTCGACAATCACGCCCGCCGCGTCGCCCGTTTCCAGCATCTTTTCCAGCACCTGCTTGGCGATGGAGCCGGAAATCGTGCCATTGCCGACCAGCGCCAGCAGTTCGGCCGCACCTTCGGGCGAAATCGGGCTGGTCGAGAGATCCTTGCCCAGCTTGTTCAACGCGCCGAAGAATTCCGACAGCAGCCAATTGGCCGCCTGCTTGGCAACATCGGCCTCGCTCTTGTTCTGGGCAGCGGCAGTGGCCGCCAGCAGCGCCTCGAACCAACGCGCCGTATCGACGTCATTGGTCAGCACGCCCGCATTATAGGCCGACAGGCCCAGCCCATCGACATAACGCGCCCGCTTGGCATCGGGCAGTTCGGGCAAGGACGCACGGCATTCCTCAAGGAAGGCATCGTCCAGCACCAGCGGCAGCAGATCAGGATCGGGGAAGTAGCGATAGTCATGCGCGTCTTCCTTGGACCGCATCGACCGCGTCTCATTCTTGTCCGGGTCATAGAGGCGCGTTTCCTGCACCACCTTGCCGCCGTCCTCGATCAACGCGACCTGACGCTTGGCTTCCGATTCGACCACGGCCATCACGAAGCGCACCGAATTGACGTTTTTCGTTTCCGTGCGCGTGCCGAATTCTTCGCCCGGGCGGCGCACCGACACGTTGACGTCGGCGCGCATCGAGCCCTGATCCATATTGCCGTCGCACGAACCGACATAGCGAACAATCTGGCGCAGCTTTGACAGGTAAGCCCCTGCTTCTGCGGGCGAACGCATATCAGGGCGGCTGACGATTTCCATCAGTGCCACGCCGCTGCGGTTGAGGTCAACATAGGACATGGTCGGGTGCTGATCATGCATCAGCTTGCCCGCGTCCTGCTCGACGTGAATGCGCTCGATGCCGATGACCTTGGGCTCAGGGATACCCGCCTTCTCATCCGCCTCGATGGTCAGCGATCCCTCGCCCACCAGCGGGTGATAGAGCTGGCTGATCTGATAGCCCTGCGGCAAATCGGCATAGAAGTAGTTCTTGCGGTCAAAGCGCGACCACTTGTTGATCGCCGCCTCAATCGCCATGCCGGTGCGCACCGCCTGACGGATGCACTCCATGTTCGGCACGGGCAACATGCCGGGCATCGCCGCATCAACCAGCGAAACCTGACTGTTCGGCTCGGCGCCAAAAGCCGTGGCGCTGCCCGAAAACAGCTTGGCGTTGCTGGTGACCTGCGCATGGACTTCAAGGCCGATCACGACCTCCCATTCGCCCGTTGCGCCCTGAATACGATAATTGCTCATATTACCACCACTTTTCCGGCTTGGCCGAGAACTGCGCCCGCTGTTCAATCGCAAGGCCTGCGTTCAGCACGCCCTGTTCATCGAAAGGCCGCCCGATGATCTGCAAGCCCAGCGGCAGGCCATCGCTCGACAGGCCCGCGGGCACGCTCATCGCGGGCAGGCCCGCCAGTGAAGCGGGCACCGAGAACACGTCGCCCAGATACAGGTCGAGCGGATTGCTCTTTTCGCCCAGCGCAAAGGCAGGCGTCGGCGCGGTGGGCGCAAGGATCACGTCGCACTGCTTGAAGGCTTCTTCAAAGTCGCGCGAAATCAGCGTGCGGACCTTCTGCGCCTGCGTGTAATAGGCGTCATAGAAGCCCGCCGAGAGCACATAGGTGCCGATCAGGATGCGGCGCTTGACCTCGGCCCCGAAACCGGCGGCGCGGGTGGCGGCATACATGTCCTGAAGGTTCGCGCCATCGGGCAGTTCGCGCAGGCCATAACGCACGCCATCATAACGCGCGAGGTTAGACGAAGCCTCGGCAGGGGCGATGATGTAATAGGTCGCCAACGCATATTTGGAATGCGGCAGCGAGATGTCCACCACCTCGGCCCCGGCATCCTTGAGCCATGCAATGCCATCATCCCAAGCCTTCGCCACATCGGCGTTCAGGCCCTCGATGCGATATTCGCGCGGAATGCCGACCTTCTTGCCCTTAAGATCAGCGTTCAACAACGCCGACCAATCGGGCACCGGCATATCGAGCGAGGTCGCATCCTTGGGATCGAACCCGGCCATGGCCTCCAGCATCAGCGCGCAATCGGCAACGCTATGCGCCATCGGCCCGGCCTGATCGAGGCTGGACGCGAAAGCCACAATGCCCCAGCGCGAGCAGCGGCCATAGGTCGGCTTGATGCCCGAAATGCCGGTGAAGGCCGCAGGTTGGCGGATCGAACCGCCGGTGTCAGTGCCGGTCGCCGCAGGACACAAACGCGCTGCCACCGCCGCCGAGGAACCGCCCGAAGAACCTCCCGCCGTCAACGCCGCCGTGTCGCCCTTGCGGCGCCACGGGCTGATCGCGGGGCCAAAGGCGCTGCTCTCATTGCTCGAACCCATCGCGAACTGGTCCAGGTTGAGCTTACCCAACATACCCGCGCCCGCGTCCCACAGCTTTTGCGAAACGGTCGATTCGTATTGCGGCTTAAAGCCTTCCAGAATCTTCGATGCGGCCGAGGTCTGCACGCCCTTGGTGGCGAACAGATCCTTCATGCCAATGGGCACGCCCGCCAGCTTGCCCAATTCCTTGCCCGCAGCGCGGGTCGCATCGACCTTTTCGGCCGCCGCCAGCGCCGCATCGGGCGTGGTCACGATAAAGGCGTTCAACGCTTCCTGCGCATCGGCAACAGCGCTGTTAAACGCATGGGCCACTTCAACAGCGGTAAATTCGCCCTTGGCCACGCCATCGCGGATCGCGATCAGGCCCAGATCGGTCAAACCAGTCATTATTCAATCACCTTGGGCACGCCGAAAAATCCATGTTCGGCCGCCGGCGCATTGGCCAGCACCGCATCGCGAATACCGCCGCCCGTCAACGGATCGGCATTCACGATATCTTCGCGCAAACGCAGCGTATTGGGGATCACCGCCGTCATCGGCTCAACCCCTTGGACATTCACTTCGCCCAATTGTTCCACCCAATTGAGGATGCCATTGAGTTCAGGAACCATCGCTTCCAATTCGCCTTCGCTTACCTTGATACGGGCAAGACTGGCGATCCGGGCCACTGTGGCGGTATCGACCGACATGCAACAACCTTTGCCATTAAATCCAGACCGGAAACCCGGCCCACAAACAAAGCGAGGGGCATTTCCGCCCCTCGCGCCGTAACTTCGCTAGCACCGCAAGCGCGGCGCTTCAAGCAAGCCGGATTATTCCGCCCCGCCCGGAGCCACAGGGGCTTCTGCCGAAGGAGCCGCACCGGCACCGCCGCCCTGACCGCGCATCATGCGTTCCATCATGCGCTGCTGCATTTCCAGCTCGGCACGGTTGCGGAAATCGATGACTTCCAATTCAAACGTCAGGTTCGAATTGGCGGGGATCGGACCAGCAGCCTTGTCGCCATAGGCCAGCTTGGCCGGGATATTCACGACATACTTGCCGCCACGCTGCGTCTGGGCCAGCGCCTTGGCAAAACCGGGGATCGTGCCTTGCATCTGCATGATGACGTTCTTGTTCTGGTCGAACACCGTGCCATTATCCAGCTTGCCGACATAATTGACCATCACCAGATCCGCGACGGTGGGATTGGGGCCTTCGCCAGCCTTGAGCGTCTTGACGCCCACAATCGGCGGCTTGGCGGCGATTGCCACCGTACCGCCAACCAGCACGGCAGCCAGCGTGCCCAGCCACAGCTTCGAAACCGAACCCTTGGCCAGCGGCAGCAGGGGAACGCGGGTGATCTCGGTCATGGTGTAATCCTGTCCTATGCGATCAATCGGCCTGTTGGGGCCAAAACTCTTGCGCGCCTCCCTACAGGCGCGCCTTGGTCTGTGCAAGCGCAACACAGGTCTTAAAGACCATGAAATTGCCTAAAGATGCCGCGAACAGCAGACAGCAAAAAACCCGCCGGTCTTGGCCGCCCTGAAAGCGACCGGACCGGCGGGCTTTTTTGATTCGGCCTGTCTCAGGCCAACGTCGCCTTACTTGGCGCCGTCACGCTCGGCGCGCTTGCGCTCCAGCTTGCGGGCGCGGCGTACAGCAGCGGCCTTTTCGCGAGCGCGCTTTTCCGAGGGCTTTTCATAGTGGCGACGCAGCTTCATCTCGCGGTACACCCCCTCGCGCTGCAGCTTCTTCTTGAGAGCGCGCAGGGCTTGATCGACATTGTTTTCGCGGACGAGAATCTGCATAAAAAGAACCACCTCAAATATCTGTCGGCCAGAGCCCCACCCAGTCTCGATCGAGCGGGGGTTCACCCAAGGGATTGCAACGAAACTTGCGCCGAATCCCTGTGGGGACGGCAAGATTTGCGGCCCGCTAGCAGAGTCGCAAGCCAAAGGCAAGCTGTGATCCACCAAACGAGACTCGCCAATAGCGACGTGCGGCGCGCTCATAGGCCTATAATCAGGGCCATGGCAACCGCCAACGCACATTTCCTGTACGACAAAAGCCAGTATACCGGGGCTCGGACTATACGCGATGGCCTCCATAAGCTAGGGGGCGGCCTATGAGTCAAGAAACACCATCCAATCAGGTCCGCCAATTTGTCGTTGGTCGCGATGACGACGGCATCCGCCTCGACCGCTGGTTCAAGCGCCATTTGCCCCAGATCGGCTTTGCCACGATCAGCCGCTGGGCCCGCACCGGCCAGATCCGCGTCGATGGCAAACGCGCCGCGCCCGAAGACCGCGTGGCCAAGGGCCAGACCCTGCGCGTGCCACCCGGCGACAGCATCGTGGGTATCGGCGGCGGCAAGGGCGTGCGCGCCCGCAAGCCTTTGACCGAGGCGCAGCTCGAACTGGCCGATTCCATCGTTCTGCATCGCGACCCCAGCGCCATCGTCATCAACAAGCCGCCCGGCCTTGCCACCCAAGGCGGCAGCGGGACGTTTGAGCACGTTGATGGCCTGCTCGACGCCTATGCGCCCAACGGCCCGCGCCCGCGTCTGGTCCACCGTCTGGACAAGGACACGTCGGGCGTGCTGCTGGTCGCCGCCACGCCGGGCAGCGCGGCTTTCTTCTCCAAGCGCTTTTCCGGGCGCACGGCCAAGAAAGTCTATTGGGCCTTGGTGGTTGGCGTACCTTCGATCGATGAAGGACTGATCGACCTGCCTTTGGCCAAACAGCCCGGATCGGGCGGCGAAAAGATGATGGTCGACCAATCCGAACATGGTCAACCCTCGCGCAGCCGTTATCGCGTGATCGACCGCGCGGGCAATCGCTGCTGCTGGGTCGAACTGCAACCTCTGACAGGCCGCACGCACCAGTTGCGCGTCCATATGGCGGCCATTGGCCACCCGATTGTGGGCGACGGCAAATATGGCGGCCCCGACGCCTTCCTTTCGGGCAGCATCAGCCGCAAGCTGCACCTGCATGCGCGCCGCCTGATCATCGATCATCCCGATGGCACACCGCTGGATGTCGAGGCGCCCCTGCCCGATCACATGGCGGCCAGCCTTGTCCAGCTCGGCTTTGAGGAATCGGAAGGCGAATATATCCCAGATCCGACCGGCGAATGGAGCCGTGAGGAAAAGAAGGCGGCGGCCAAGGCCCATGCCAAGGATTACCGCAAGGAGCGCAAGGGCGAACGCCGCGGCCGCCTCGACACGGGCCGCGCGCGCAATGATTCGCGCAAGGTGCCCGGCAAACCCGTGGCCCCCAAAAAGTCCGGCCCCAAAAAAGGTCTGGGCAGCAAGCCCACGGTCAAGTCGGCCGCCAAGCCTGCGCCCAAACTGGCCGGCAAGCCCGCCGGGCGCCCGGCGGGTAAGCCTGCGGGCAAACCTGCGGGAAAGCCCGCCGGTAAACCCGCCGGGAAACCCACTGCGCCGCGAGGCCGTCGTTAATGCATCCCAACGCGGCCTTTCGACATGATGATCCTGTGCTGTTCGAACAACTGATCCGCGAGATCGGTTTTGCCATGATCTTTGCCACCACGCCCGATGGGCCGCGTGTGGCGCATGTTCCGTTGGTTTCAACGGGCGATGGGGCTGTGCAATTCCATCTGGCGCGCGGCAATGCGTTGACGCGCCATATCGATGGCATGGTGGCGCTGGCCGTGGTCAATGGGCCGGACGCCTATGTTTCGCCGCGTTGGTATGGCGAAGATCCCAATCAGGTGCCGACATGGAACTATGTCGCGCTTGAAATGGAGGGCCGCGTTCGCCGGATGGATCGCGATGGGCTGTATGGGCTGCTGGAGAACCTGTCGGCGCAGGAAGAGGCCAAACTGCCCCCACCGGCATGGACGATGGAGAAATCCGATCCAGCCTACATCGACAAATTGATGGGCGCGATTGTCGGTTTTGAGATGGAGGTGCAGGCATGGCGCCCGACCTTCAAGCTGTCGCAAAACAAATCGGCGCAATTGCGCGAACAGGTCGCCGCCGGACTGGAAGAAGCCGGTAGCAGCGCCATGGCAGCGATGATGCGGGGGCTGGCATGACACGTTTGGCCGTGTTTGATTGCGACGGCACGCTGGTCGATGGACAGCATGATATTCAGGCCGCGATGATCGATGCCTTTGCGCGGCTCGACCTGACGCCACCCTCGCGAGAGGCTGTGCGCCAGATTGTCGGCCTCAGCCTGCCGGTGGCCATGCGCCGCCTCTTGCCCGATGCAGAGCCGGAACAGCAGGCCGCCTTGGTCGAGGAATATAAATACGCCTATCGCAGCGCGCGTGATCAGGGGCGGATCGGCGAACCTTTGTATGATGGTATTCGCAGCCTGCTCGACGGATTGCGCGCCGATGGCTGGGCCATGGCCGTGGCCACGGGAAAGAGCGATCGCGGGTTGGCGCATTGTCTGGCGATGCATGATCTGACGGATCATTTCGTATCCCTGCAAACCGCCGACCGCCATCCGTCAAAGCCGCATCCGGCCATGCTGGAGGCTGCGCTGTTCGAGGCTGCGGCCATGCCGGAAAACAGCGTGATGATCGGCGACACCAGTTTCGATATTGCCATGGCTCGGTCCGCAGGGGTGCGGGCGCTGGGCGTGGCTTGGGGTTATCACAGCGTGGATCAGTTGATGGCCGCCGGCGCCGATGCCGTGGCCCGCGATCCGGCGCATTTGCGGGAGTTACTGGGATGAGGATCGACCCGGAAACCTTGGCCAAGGCGCGCTTTAAGCGTTTGACGATTGTGCGTTTCGTCGGCGTGCTGCTGGCCATGGTCGGCGCGGCCATCATGGGCGGCAAGGTTGATTTGCCGCGACTGGTCGGGCTGCTGATCCTGCTGGGCGGGGTCTATTACGCACTGATATTCCCCAGCCGTTTGGTGAAACGCTGGAAAAAGCAAGACGGGATGCAATGAAGCGGTTTTACAAGGAAGTTTCCGTGGCCGAGCGCGATGGCGCATGGCAGGTCACGCTGGATGGTCGTCCGATCAAGACCGTGGGCGGAAAGCCCCAACTGGTCCCCACCCGCGCGCTGGCCGAGGCTTTGGCGGCGGAATGGGCGGCGCAGGGTGAGGAAATCGATCCGGCCAGTTTCGTGCTGCGCGATATGGCCGATTATGCGCTGGACGTGATCGGGCGCGAACGGGACGAGGCGATTGCCTCGCTGCTGCCCTATGCCGAAACCGACACGCTGTGCTATCGCGCCGATCCCGAAGACGCGCTGTTCGAAAAGCAGAACGAGGTTTGGGAGCCGGTCCTGACCGCCGCAGAACAGCGCCACGGCCTGCGCATGCAGCGCGTCAGCGGGATCATGCACCAGCCCCAGCCGCCCGAAAGCCTGGCCGTCCTGCGCGCCCGGTTGGAGGCGGCGGATGCCTTTACCCTTGCCGCCCTGCGCAACATGTCCAGCCTTGCCGCTTCGCTGTTAATCGCGTTGGAGGCTTTAGAAGCGGACGCTGAGATCGAGGCGCTCTGGGCCGCGGCATCCCTTGAGGAAGAATGGCAGGCCGATCTCTGGGGCCGCGATTGGGAAGCCGAGGAACGCCGCGAAAAGAGGGCTAAAGCCTTTGCCCTGTCGGCTGAATTTGTACGGATGGCGCGGGGGTAGGGGGTTTGTCCTTGGCGGGCGTTTTAAGATGCCTCCGGCGGGTGCGTTTAAGTGCCTCCGGCGGGCAAAGGGACTTGTCCCTTTGCAATCCCGTTACTGTCTTGGTTGCGCGTCAGTTGTGGCGATGTGCTTGGGCGCGGAATGGCTGATATTTAAAGCCGCTTCGCGGCGGCGGGAAGTCCGGAAAGTTAGGGGGAGCGGACGTTGTCTCGAGGATCAAGCCACGGTAAACATCGCTATGCCTGCGACAAATGAGATCTATTGGATAACCGACAACGATACTTTCCTCGGCCTCGCTGGAGGTCGGGAGGTGGCCAATTGGTTTGGCTTTGTCCCGTCATTTCATGACGCCACTCTGGAAAAATTAGAACTTGCCGGCGGGCAAGCGTCAATCGTGCTGAGGGCGTTTAGAATGACCGATGCGATTGATGAAAATGGGTATTTCGTGTTAGATCGGCACGTGCTGGTGGAAATTCATCTCTCGGGCGTCACTGGCGTGAGCCTGACGGGTGATGCCACTTCGAGCATTGCAGGATTGGGAATAAGGCGAATTACGTCGAGGTTCGGCGAGTGGATTACTTGCGGAGGCCCACAGCCGGGTGATTTCGAAGTCTGCTGGGATACTAATGTTGGACTTGAAGGCACGTTGTACGCGAGGGAAGTGAGCTTTAAGCTTCATGATGCTTTAGCCCTGAACGTCTCCTAAGGCACCGCGTCCGGAACGTCTCTTTTCTTCCCGCGAAGCGGCTTAATAACCCTACGCAAAAACCAACCGCCACGCAGCCCACCACCCGCCACGCCGACAATATCGGGATTGCAAAGGGCCCCCGCCCTTTGCCCGCCGGAGGCATCTGGAAAACCCAGAAAACCACTCACTCAACCCAATCGGCAACCTCGGCGGCCAGCTTGTCCGACATCCGGCCCAAAGCCTCGGCGACTGCTTCCGGTTTGGGCGCAACGCCCTTTTCCACCGCCTCGAACCGGCGCTGGGCTAGAGTGCCGTCCAGCTTGGTCAACAGCGCGTCATAGCGGATCACGGCAGAGCGGGTCTTATCGTCATAGCCCATGAAGATCAGACGCCCGCCAAGATGCTGCCCCGCCTGCCCGCCATCCTCGGCGTCGATCAGGACGAGGCGGCAGCCTCGGGCGCGGATCACTTCGGCGATGTGATTGCGCAAGAGGCGCGCGGGGCGTTCGCTCCACAGGCCTTCCTTCATATAGGCGATGCTGTTGTCATTCACCCGCACCGCAATCCGGGTCAGGCCTAGGGCACGTTCCGTATCCGGCTCCGCCACGGACAGCGTCGTGATCGGCGTCGCCGTCACCAGCGCCCCCGCAGGCGCCGAAACCGGCGGCAGGGTGAAGAGCTGCTTGGGCGGCTTGCCCCCTGCCCCCACCTTGACGCAGGCGCCCAGCATCAACACCCCGATCAGAGCGGCGATCTTCTTCATGGGTGATACTCCGGCAGCTTGGGTGGTGAGAGCGCAGCTGCGGCGCCCTGATTGTCAATTTTTTCGGTCAGCTCGCGCAAGGCCCGGCTGGTGGCGCGCAATTCACGCACCGCGCTTTCGGCCTGCGGCAGCGTTTCTTCGCGCACGCGGCGAATGGCCGGATCGGTCTGGCCCAAGGTCGATTTCAACGCATCAGCCGCACTCTGGGCCGAACGCAGGGTCTTATTGAGCTGCGACACCACAGAATCGCCATTGGCATCCAACTGCGTGTTGAAATTGGCGGTCAGCTTCTGAAACTCGGCCATGGAATCCTTGGCCTGCAACAGGGCCGAATCCAGATCGGTGAGGACCTGTTTAATCTGGGGTGACGCGTCCGCAAGGTTGGCCGTCATCCGGTTGGTATTGGCCAGAATGCCTTCGATATTCTTCTGGTTCTTGTCCGACATCAGGTTCGACAGGCGATCCGTCAGCGTCCCGATGCGTTCGAGCAATTGCGGTGCGCTGGACAACAGATCGCCAAGGCCCGACAGCTTGGTCGGGATCACCGGCACGCCATTGGGGCCGGGCGCCGTGATGGCGGGCTGCCCGGTCTTGCCGCCGGCCAACTGAATATTCGAAACGCCGGTAAAGCTGCCCTGAATGGTCGCGGTCGTGCCCTGAAGAATAGGCACTTCGCGGTCGATGTTGATTCGCACCCGCACGACGCTGGGATCATCGGGCGACAGTTCGATTTCGGTGATCTGTCCGGCCGGAACGCCTTTGTAATTGACCGGCGTGCCCTTGGCCAAACCATCCACCGATTGGCGAAAGAAGATGTCATAGGGTTTGCGTTCATGGCGCGACAGATGCGCCAGCCACAGGGCAAATCCCGCCGCCAGCCCCAACAGGACCAGCGTGACCACCCCCACCCAGATATGATTGGCGCGTGTTTCCATCGCTCTTCTATGCCTTTGCCGGATTGGGGCTGTCTAGCCCAAGGTCTTTGGTCGCTTCACCCTCGCGCGAAATCAGCGCAGAGCGGCCACGCGGCCCGCCAAAATATTCGTGAATCCAGGGATGATCGCTGGCCATCAATTCAGGGATCGTGCCCACCGCAATGACTTTTTTATCCGCCAGCACCGCCACGCGGTCGCAAATTTCATGCAATGTATCAAGGTCATGGGTGATGAGAAACACCGTCAACCCCAGCGTTTCATGCAATTCGCGCGTCAGATTATCGAAAGCCGCCGCCCCAATCGGGTCCAACCCCGCCGTCGGTTCGTCCAGAAACAGCAGTTCCGGGTCCAGCGCCAAAGCGCGGGCCAGACCGGCACGCTTTTTCATGCCCCCCGACAATTCGGACGGATATTTGGCCGCCGCATCATCGGGCAATCCCGTCAGGCTGATCTTATACCGCGCGATTTCGTGGCGCAGTTCAGGATCCATGTCGGGATAGAATTCTTTGAGCGGCACCTCGACATTTTCCGCCACGGTCAGCGTGGAAAACAGCGCACCGCCCTGAAACAAAACGCCCCATCGGCTGCGAATATCGGCTTGGCCCGGTTCATGCGGCGTGCCCATTTCATGGCCCAGAACCTCGATCCGGCCGTGGTTAGGCGTCTGCAACCCGATGATCGAACGCATCATCACCGATTTGCCGGTGCCCGATCCGCCCACCACGCCGATGATTTCCCCCCGGCGCACATCAAGGCTGAGATCCTGATGGACCGCATGGTCGCCAAAACGGTTTTCCAGACCCTCGATACGGATCGCGAAATCGGAAACGGCCCCGTTCATATCCAGCCCACTTCCGAAAAGAACACGGCAAAGAAAGCGTCGATCACGATCACGGCAAAGATCGCCTGCACCACCGCCTGCGTGGTGCGCAGGCCGACTTCCTCGCTGCTGCCCCTGACCTGCATGCCCTGATAGCAGCCTGTCATCGCAATGATCAGGCCAAAGACCGGCCCCTTGATCATGCCCACCCACAGGTCGATCAACGGCACGACCTCCTGAATGCGGGACAGGAAGTTAAAGAACGGAATGTCGAGAGTAAACGCGCTGATCGTTGCGCCGCCGATGATCGCCACCAAGGCCGAATAAAGCCCCAGCAAAGGCATCATCAATACCGCCGCCAACACGCGCGGCACCACCAACGCCTCCATCGGCGAAACGCCGATCGTGCGCATGGCGTCAATTTCCTCGGTCAGCTTCATTGTGCCAAGCTGCGCGGCAAAGGCGCTGCCGGAACGGCCCGCGACCATGATCGCGGTCATCAGCACGCCCAGTTCGCGCAGCGAAATACGCCCCGTCAGGTTCACCGTGTAAATCTCGGCGCCAAATTGCTGAAGCTGGACCGCGCCCTGCTGTGCGATCACAACGCCGACAAGGAAGCTCATCAGGCCGACAATCGCCAAAGCGTCAATGCCCACCAATTCGGTTTGCCGCACCAGCGCGGTCCAGCGCATCCGCGAAGGATGGCGGATCACATGCCCCAATGCCGAAACCAGCGCGCCCAGAAAGGCCAGAATGGATCCCGTGCCACGCCACAGGCCGATCATCACCACGCCCACCGTCTCGACGATTCGCACCAAGGGCGGCGCGCGCGGCGGCGCGATGGGGGCGTCCCCGCTGCAACATTTGACCGCGTTGATCAAACGCTCGGCCTTTTCGGTGCTGCCCGTCACGTCGGCATGGGCATCACGGGCAAGGCGCCAAACCAGCCACGCCCCCGCCGTATCCAGTTCGGACACAGCCGATATATCCAAATGGCTGAATTCGGGCTTTTCCCGGCGCAGCGCGTGGTCAATCTTGCCCACACTGGCAATCGTCAACACGCCTGACAGGGTCAGAGTGGACGTGCCATCGGCATCCGTGGCCAACAGGAATTCGCAATCGGGTGCCATGAATTCAACCTTGTGGGCGAAAAACTCGGCCCCTGCAAGGGGGCTTTACGGCACCAAGTCTTGCGAAAGGGGGGCCATGCTGGCAAAGGCCGCTGCCAAATAGCTGGATATGACATGACCGACGAAACCGCCAACATGCTCGACAAGACCTTTGACCCCGCCGGGATCGAAGCGAAATGGTATGGCCATTGGGAAGCGAACAATCTGTTCCGCCCGGAGCGCCCCGATGCGGCGCCCTATACTATTGTGAACCCGCCGCCCAACGTGACAGGTTCGCTGCATATCGGCCACGCGCTGGACAACACGCTTCAGGACATCGTTATCCGTTACGAGCGCCTGCGCGGCAAGGATGCGCTGTGGGTCGTGGGCACCGACCATGCCGGCATCGCCACGCAAATGGTGGTCGAGCGCCAGATGGAGGCCAAGGGCGACAAGCGCACCAATTACACGCGTGAAGGCTTCATCGAAAAGGTCTGGGAATGGAAGGCCGAGAGCGGCGGCACCATCACCGGCCAGTTGCGCCGTCTGGGCTGCTCGATGGACTGGTCGCGCGAGCAGTTCACGATGGACCCGCATTTCACCAAGGCGGTGGTGAAGGTCTTTGTCGATCTCTATAATCAGGGGCTGATCTATCGCGACAAGCGTCTGGTCAATTGGGACCCCAAGCTGAAAACCGCGATTTCTGATCTTGAGGTGGAAACCCGCGAGGTCAAGGGCGGCTTCTGGCATTTCAAATATCCGCTGGCCGATGGCGTCACCCGCGATGACGGGCTGGATTATATCGAGGTCGCCACCACGCGCCCCGAAACCATGCTGGCCGACATGTGCGTCGCGGTAAACCCCGAAGACGAGCGTTACAAAAGCGTGATCGGCAAGGAGATCCTCCAGCCCATCACCGGCCGCCGTTTCAAAATCGTGGCCGACGAACA
The DNA here is from genome assembly GCF_056279125.1 of Novosphingobium sp. Sphag1I. NCBI lineage: Bacteria > Pseudomonadati > Pseudomonadota > Alphaproteobacteria > Sphingomonadales > Sphingomonadaceae > Novosphingobium > Novosphingobium sp. Sphag1I. The sequence continues at coordinate 194,769 of NZ_JBWBQS010000010.1, forward strand.
CGCCGATCCCGAACTGGGCAGCGGCGCGGTCAAGATCACGCCGGGCCATGACTTCAACGACTTTGAAGTGGGCAAGCGCGCCGGGATCGCGGCCAATGACATGCTCAACATGTTCGACGCCGATGCCAATGTGGTGCAGACCGCCGACGGACTGGTCCCTGCGCAATACCTTGGCGTGGAGCGTTTCGAGGCCCGCCGCATGGTGGTCGAGCAGATGAAGGCTCTGGGCTTCCTCATTCCCCATGTCACCAAGGACAAGGAAGGCAACGAGGTCGAGCACGACGCCGAACCGCGCACCATCCAAACGCCCTTTGGCGACCGCGGCGGCGTGGTGATCGAACCCTGGCTGACCGATCAGTGGTATGTGAATGCCGCCGTTCTGGCGCAAAAGCCCATCGAGGCGGTGCGTTCGGGCGCCATCGAAATCGTGCCCAAGAGCTGGGAAAAGACCTTCTTCAACTGGATGGAAAATATCCAGCCTTGGTGCGTGTCGCGCCAGCTTTGGTGGGGCCATCGCATTCCGGCGTGGTATGCCGAGGACGGTCAGGTCTTCGTCGCCGAAACCGAGGAAGAAGCGCAGGCTCTGGCGGGCAACAAGGCGCTGACCCGCGATTCCGACGTGCTCGACACATGGTTCTCCTCGGCCCTGTGGCCCTTCGCCACGCTGGGCTGGCCGGATGAAGACGCGCCGCTGCTGAAAAAGCATTACCCCAACGACCTGCTCGTTTCCGGCTTTGACATCCTGTTCTTCTGGGATGCGCGCATGGCGATGCAGGGAATGCACTTCATGAAGGAAGTGCCTTGGAAGAAGCTCTATCTGCACGGCCTGGTTCGCGCCGCCGATGGCGCGAAAATGTCCAAGTCCAAGGGCAATGTGGTCGACCCGCTGGGCCTGATCGACAAATATGGCGCGGACGCTTTGCGCTTTTTCATGGCGGCGATGGAATCGCAGGGCCGCGATGTGAAGATGGATGAAAAGCGCGTCGAAGGTTATCGCAACTTCGCCACAAAGCTCTGGAACGCGGCGCGTTTCTGTCAGTCGAACGGCATTGTCGGGTCCACCTCGATCGCCGCGCCCAAGGCCACCAGCGCGGTCAACAAATGGATCATCGGCGAAGTCGTCGAAACCGTCGCCGCTCTGGACAAGGCGATGGAAGACCTGCGTTTCGACGCGGCGGCCCATGCGATTTATCGCTTCGTCTATGACGGTTTCTGCGACTGGTACATCGAACTGATCAAGGGTTCGTTCGACGAGGAAACCAAGGCTGTCGCCGGTTGGGTGCTGGATCAAATTCTGGTCATGCTCCACCCCTTCATGCCCTTTGTCACCGAAGAACTGTGGAGTAAACTGGGCACGCGTGAAAACGAGTTGATCGTGGCGGCATGGCCCGCCCCGCAGGCCGAAGTGGACGCCGAGGCCAAGCGTGAGGTCGAATGGCTGATCGCGCTGATCGGCAATCTGCGCGCCGCCAAGGTGGAACTGGGTCTTGCGCCGGGTTCGCGCCTGACGGCCTATCTGCCCGAACCGAGCGAGGCTACGCGCGGCATCATCACCCGCAATCCGGTGGCGATTGACCGTCTGGCGCGTCTGGATGCGATCCACTTTGCCCCGGCCCCTGCGGGTGCGGCGATGCAGGTGGGCGCGGGCGATGCCAATATCCTCGTCCCGCTCGAAGGGTTGATCGACGTGGCGGCGGAAAAGGCGCGTCTGGCCAAGGCTTTGGCCGCGTCCGAAAAGGAGCGCGATTCGCTCGACAAGCGCCTGTCGAACCCGGCCTTTGTCGAAAAGGCCAAGCCCGAGGCCATCGACAAGGCCCGCGCCGACCACGCCCATCACAGCGCCGAGGCCACCCGCCTTGCCGCCGCGCTGGCACGGTTGGGGTAATGCTCAGCTTAGCAACGATCACTCCGGGTAAACCGGAAATCTTTGCAGCCTTGCAAGGTGAAGGGGCGTCCATCGGGCGCCCCTCTGTCTTCCTGCGCCTGTCGCGCTGCAATCTGGCGTGCCAATGGTGCGACACGGCCTATACGTGGCGTTTTGAAGGCGACAACCGGCCCCATAAGGACGGGATCGCCTTTGACCGCCGCGACAATCAACTGTCCCTGCCCGAGGCCGAAGTCGCGGCGCTGATTCACAGCTTTGGCCAAAACCGACTCGTCATCACCGGCGGCGAGCCTTTGCTTCAGGCCCCGGCCCTTGTACGGATGATCGATCATCTGTCGACGCTGGGCCAATATCATGTCGAGATCGAAACCAATGGCTCGGTTGTGCCCTCGGAATCGCTCGCCGCGCTGGTGCATCAGTACAATGTCAGCCCCAAGCTGAGCCATTCCGGCAACCCGCGCGATCTGGCCATCCGCCCCGAGGCTTTGCGCTTTTTTGCCCAATATCCCAAAGCCTTCTTCAAATTCGTGGTGGCCCGCCCGGATGATGTCGAAGAAGTCGCCGCATTGGCCGCCGAACACGCCCTGCCCGCCGACCGCATCTTCCTGATGCCAGAGGGGCGCGACCCGGATACCCTTCGCGGACGAATGGTATGGCTTACTGATCAATGTCTGATGCGCGGCTATGCGATGACAGACCGCTTGCATATTCACCTTTCTGGCGACACCAGAGGCACATGAGTGAGATTGTAACCGAAGCGCCCGCAACAGAAACCCGCCCTCACGGCCATAGTGCCCCCATGCGCGGAGACCTGACGCAGGGGCCGATTTTGAAAACATTGCTGATGTTTTCGATCCCGACGCTTTTGTCCAATCTGCTGCAAACGCTCAACGGTACGATCAATTCGATCTGGGTCGGGCGGCTGATCGGTGAAAGCGCGCTGGCCGCGACGGCCAATGTGAACATCATCATGTTCCTGTTGATGGCCACAGTGTTCGGTTTCGGCATGGCGACGACCGTGCGCGTGGGCCAGTATTTCGGAGCCCGCAACATGGATGCGGCGCGCATTACGTTTGGTTCCGGCACTGGCTTTTGCGTCGCGCTTTCGGTGCTGATCGGCCTGATCGGTTCGGTGTTGGCGCCCAAGCTCCTGCATCTCATGGCCACGCCAGAGGCAAGCCGGATCGAGGCCTTGGATTATCTGCGCGTGGTGTTCATCACCATGCCGTTCGGGTCGCTTTCCATCATGCTGTCGATGGGGATGCGCGGGGTTGGCGATGCCAAGGTGCCGCTGTTTGCCATGATCCTGACGGTGATTATCGACATCACGATGAATCCGTTGTTGATTCGCGGGTTTGGCCCGATCCCGGCGATGGGCATTGCCGGTTCGGCATGGTCAACGGCGGCGGCCAATTTCGCGGGCGCGGCGTTGATGCTGGGGTGGATCTATCTGCGCGATCTGCCGTTGCGCCTGCGCGGGGCCGAATGGGCCTATCTGCGCCCGCGTGGGGAGGAATTGCGCTTCATCATCGCCAAGGGCCTGCCCATGGGCGCGCAGATGCTGCTGGTGTCGTCTGCCGGTTTGGTGATGGTGGGCTTGGTCAACCGCGAAGGCGTGGCGACGGCGGCGGCCTATGGCGCCTCGATGCAATTGTGGAACTATCTGCAAATGCCCGCCTTTGCCATTGCCAGCGCGGTTTCGGCCATGGTGGCGCAAAATGTCGGGGCGGGACTGCACAAGCGCGTCAGCAAGATCACGATGCGCGGATTGATCGTGAATGAAAGCGTGACGGTGACGCTAGCCGTGCTGATCGTGATTTTCGATGCGCCGCTTCTGGAAATGTTCCTTGTTCCGGGCAGCCCCTCGATCCCGATTGCCCAGCATATGCAGCCGATCGTGTCGGTATCCTTCGTTTTGTTCGGCATCATGATGATCCTGACCGGCACGATGCGGGCCTATGGCGCGGTGATCATCCCGCTCGTCATCATGTTTGTGGCGATGTATCCGGCGCGCGTGGGCTTTTACTTCGCGGCGTTCCCCTATCTCGGCGCCGAAGCGCTGTGGTACGCTTATCCGTTCAGCGCCGTGGTGGCGGTGGTGATGACCAGCACGATCTATCTGCGCGGCAACTGGCGCAAGATTACGTCAAAGAAAGGCTGATTTAACGCCCCTGGGTGCGCCAGCGCTGGACGGTGCGGCGCACCATGTCGTGATCATCGCCCCCTTCGCGCCACAACCGGCTGAAGGATGGGTCGGACGAGGCGGGCCGCTTGACCTCCTCCAGATCGTCAAAGGCGACGCGCATCGGGATCGCCACGCCTTCGCCGCAGATGATGCATTCGCGGTTGCGCAAGGCCGGGATGGAATCCAGAAAACCGCGCGCGCCTTCTGGCATGGCCGCACGGACAAAGGCCTGATCACGCTCATTGTTCAAACGCATGGCGATAATCGTGCCGCACTGGCTTAACACGCCTTCGGCAAGGTCGGAGGGGCGCTGTGTTACCAACCCCAGCGAGACGCCATATTTGCGCCCTTCCTTGGCAATGCGCGACAGGATGCGCCCTACCGATGACCCATCGGCGTTCTTTTCATTGGGCACATAGCGATGCGCCTCTTCACAGACCAGCAGGATAGGCCGCGTCTCTTCCTCACGCGCCCAGATCGAAAAGTCGAAAACAAGCCGTGAGAGCAAAGCCACCACAGTCGAGGTCACTTCCGACGGCACACCCGACACATCGATAATCGCAATCGGCTGTCCACCGGCAGGCAGGCGGAACATGCGCGAGAGCACATCGACCATCGTGTCGCCCACCAGCATGCCCGAAAACAGGAAGTTGAATCGCGGATCGCCCCGCAATTCCTCAAGCCTTGTTTTAAGTCGAATATAGGGCGCGGTCGTTGTGGATTTCTCCAGCTTGCCCATTTCCTGATGCAGGATCGCCTGAAGATCGCTGATCAGATAGGGCACTGGCGAATCCACCGTAATCCGCCCGCCCAAAGCTTCGGCCAGACGGTTTTTCTGGCGCGCCGCCAACAGGCATTTGCCGAGAATCTCAGCATCCATCTGCCGGTTCTCGCCCTTGCTGGAGAGGAGGATTTCGCAATGCTCCTCAAAATTCATCAGCCAATAGGGCAATTGCAGGTTCGATACGTCAAGGATCAGCCCGGTATGGCGAAACGCGCTGGCATATTCGCCATGCGGGTCGATCATCAGAATGTGGCCATGGGGCGATGCCTCGCAAATCCGGTGCAGGATCAAGGCCAGCGCGGTGGACTTGCCCGTGCCGGTTGAACCCAAAAGCGCGAAGTGCTTGCCCAGCAATGGGTCCACATACAGGCTGGCGTTGATATCGCGGGTGGGATGCACGCGGCCGATGGCGACGGTGGCGCGGCCATCGCCGGAATAGATGCGCCGCAAATCCGCCGTCGCCGCCGGATAGACCAAGGCGCCCGGCAAGGGATATTGCGTCACCCCGCGCTGGAAACTGGTCAATGCGCCAGAGGCAGGATCAACCTTCCCCTCACCCAGAAAATCGACGCTGGCCACGATGCCTTCATCGCCGCGCCGCCCTTGTTTCTGGTCGCGCACGCTGGCCAAAAGACAGATATTGCCGGTGATGATACGAATCTGGCTGCCGACAAGGCCCGATTGAGCGACCGAGGGGTCAGCATCCGATGCACATTCGCCCAACCGCTGCAAATCCAAGGCGATCAGACCGCCGGACCCTGAAATTTCCAGAACAACGCCAATGGGCTGTGTCGCATTTGCCGGCGCGGAAACAGCACCGCCCAGATCGCTCTGATCTGTACGATGCACGTGATAGACATGATTGGCCATGTCATTCATGCCAATCGCGCCTTTGTCGAGATGCGAACCCCTGTCATTGTGCTTCGAAAATGGGGGCAATAGGTTAATATTAAGCTTAGTTTTTGCCTTTTTCAAATCAAGGCAAACAGGCGCCCGGCCATCCATCCCATCGCCACCGAGACAGCCACCGCCAGCAGCCCGTAAACCAGCGATTCTTTTTGCGAGAAATCGGCAACCGCTTTTTCAAACCCTTCCTTGCCCACCTCCACCCGCGCGGTGGCGGAGGCCACCACCCGCCCCTTGCGCACGGCAAAGGTTTCGGCCGTGTAGGTGCCGGGCTGAAGGCTGGAAGGCAGGTTGATACGCGCGGAATAAAGCACCTGACCATTGATGGTCACGCCATGATCATCCTGATGAAACAGGCCCTGCCGCTGCATCAGATCCACCAAGCCCTTGGCAAAATGGGTTTCGCGGGCCGGATCAATACTGTCGCTGGGCGAAAGTTGCAGCGAATCGAGGCCCAGTTGGTAAATAGCCGCCGTGCGCGGATCGGTAATCTCGCGGATCGGACGATTGGCCACCACGGCATAGAAACTGGGCACCGAACGAAGCGTTGTATATTCGGCGTTGACCCACATGCCGGCTACCTTTTGCTTTTCCCGCAAAACCATCTGGCGCGCCGGCCCTTCCAGAACGACAACGACGTCATAGTCCCGCGCCGCGCTGGCCCCGTCGGGCGACATGATCGCCCCGAACAAGAGCAATTGCGCCCCGGTAAAACCTTGGCGCAATTCGATCCGGTGCTGCGAAATGTCGGTGACCAACACCGGCTCGCTGGCCCCGGTCAGCAGGAAGAAGGCAAGAAGGGCAAGCAGACGCTTCACAGCAGGCTCACCGTGAAAATCTCATCAGGCCGCCATGTCAGGCCCAGCGCCATGCGCGCCGCCACGGCCAGTACGATGGCAGCCAGAGCGAGGCGCAGCTTAACAGGGCTGGCCGTAGTGGCAAAACGCGCGCCCAGTTGCGCCCCCGACACCGATCCGATCAGCAAGAGCGCCGCCAGCACGATATCCACCGCCCGCGTGGTCAACGCATGCATCATCGTGGTCGCCATCGTGACGAACAGGATCTGGAACAGGCTGGTTCCGACCACGACCTGTGCACTCATGCCCAGAATATACAGCATGGCCGGGACAAGGACAAAGCCCCCGCCAATCCCCATCAGCATGGTCAGAATGCCGGTGAACACGCCCAGCAACAGCGGTGCCAGCGGCGAAATATAAAGACCCGACCGATAAAACCGCCAACGCCCCGGCAATCGCGCCACCATCGGGTGATGCCTGCGGCTGCGCACCGGGCGCGAACCTTCGGCCCCTGCGCGCAAGGTCTGGATGCTTTCACGCGCCATCATCGCGCCAATCCCGCCCAGCATCGAGACATAAAGCAGGTTGATGACCGTATCGATCTGTCCCAGCGCCTGAAGCAAACTGAACAGCAACGCGCCGATACCCGTACCCAAAATGCCGCCGGCAACCAGAACGCCGCCCATCCGATAATCAACCCCGCCACGCTTGTGATGTGCCAGCATGCCCGAAACACTGGCCCCGGTAACCTGGCTGGCCGCAGAGGCGGCAGCGACCGTGGGCGGGATGCCGTAAAAGATCAGCAGAGGCGTGGTCAAAAACCCACCCCCCACGCCGAAAATGCCCGAAAGCATACCCGTCAGCAGCCCAAGCCCGACAATAATCAGACCGTTGACCGAAAGATTGGCAATGGGAAGATAGACATCCATGGCAGACCCACGCTAGCGCCAGTTTGCCAAAGGGGAAAGCCCCGCCCGCACCCAAGTCCGCACAGGCGCGTCAAAAACCTGCGGACAGCGTCACGGCGGGGCCGGAACTGGGCATGGCATTACCCTTTACCCGCAAGCGGTAATCGATGGCCAGACGTCCGCCCACCCGGCCACTGCGCAAGCCGACCCGCAATGTCGGCCCCACATCCAGACGATTGGCGCCCTCCTGCGCCCCGCCCCATGCGCCAACGCCCAATCGGACCTGTGCGCCATCGGGCCGGTTGACGACATGTTCGACCCGGATCTGTCCATCGATAAAGGGCGTGGCGGCCAGACCGCCAACGTAACCGGCCTGAACATAGGTTTCCGCTTCGACCTTTCCACCCAAGGCAACCGGTGGCATTTCCGTCACCAGACTGACCGAGGGGCGCAAATGTGTCTGGCCGGACTGGAACTGGCTGGCCCGCATTTCGGCCATGGCAATGATCGGAACCGACGGCACCGGGCGCAGCGAAAGGCCCGCCGCGACCTCCTTCTCACCCGTTCCGTTCAGCGCACCATAGGCGCGTGTATAGGCCGTCAGCTTAAGTGGCGAGCCGGGCACCAAACGGTATCGCAGAACAGCGCCGATCTGATTGGCGCCATAGGTCGGGCCATAGGGCGCTCCGCCACTTGACAGTGCGTTGCTGGCGCCACCCTGACGCATCAACAACCAGCCGTCGCCCGACCACCGGGGCGCCAATAAGGTTTGGCGCTGTCCTAATGCCAGCAAGTCTTGCGTGCGTGGCGGCACCATGGCTGCATCTTTCGACACCGGCCCGCCATTGGCCGAAAGACGTAAAACGGAGGGAGGCCGTTTGACGACCGAGGGGTCTTTTTTCGCCTCATTGCGCTTAGGCGGCATATCAAACGGCAATGGCAATTGGGCCATGACGGCCAGATAGAGCATTTGCTGGGCGGCGGCCCCTCTTACTCTTGCCGAAGATGTGACCTCGGTCATGGGGTCGGGCAAATCCAATGCCTGTGGTTCCGGCAAGGGCGCCTGCGGCAAATCCATACGGAGCGGCGATAGAGCCGGATGCCATGGCACATCGGCAATCGGGGCTGCATGACCAATCAACGACGTATTTCGTGCATTCTGCCATCGCTTGAGGCTGATACGGGGCCTGATCGGGGCTTTAACGCTTGGCTTGCTGTCATGAATGGCCAGCGACAAATGCTGCCAGGTAAGCGTACGCACGCCCATCCAGACCATCAGTACGGAAAGGAAAATGACAAGCGGTTGCCCACGCTTTCTGGGTTGCGCAAGGCGACCGTGCAAATCGGCAAATTCGGGCATCAGGCAACCTGCTCAACAGGGCCCTTGGCCGCTTGGATAGTGGAAGCCAGAGCGGGATGGACAACATGTTCCGTCTTGTCCCAAACGACCTTTGCCCCGGCAAGGCTGCGGCAATAGGCCAGCACCGCACGGCGCGCGGCCAATATCATCACAATATTGGCAACAGGCAGGCGCAGAGGCGCAAGCAATCCCTGTTTCCACCCGTATTCGCGCCCGGTAAACACGGCCCGCATAAAGGACCGCCAAAAGAGGCCGAGAGCGCAAATTTGCATACAGTAGCGCATCGCATCCGAAGCAGGCGGCAATTGCGGCATTTCCCTGCCATACCACAGTCGCAATATTGTAAGCGTCCCTTCGAGCACGACCAGCAAGTATGCGACAAACAGCACCAGTGCGATCAGCGGGCCGCGACGATCGCGGATCGACATCCAGATATCGACAAAGCGGCCATTCCAGCCCAGCCTGTCCCAGCCCTGAAGGCTGATGCCATGCATCCAGCGCGTTTTTTGACGGACCGAGGTCAGCACGGTGTTTGGGAAATAGGACCGCGTGCCGATAAGGTTGCCATCGGCATCCCGGCATCGCAAAAAGCAACTGCGCCCGCCCAATTGCGGGATCAGCATGCCCAACTCGTAATCCTCGGTCAGGCAATCGGCAGCAAATGGTCCTTCGACACCCTCAAGAACCCTTATTTCACCGATAGTTTCAATGATGTCGCGGGCAAATCCGCAACTGACACCTGCGGCGGGCAGGCCCGCACCCAAGGCATCACGTACCGGAAGCATTCGAGTATGGGATTCGGTAAATTCATCACAATAATGGCCCGCCACCCAATGCGGGCCTGCGGGAAACTCTGGTCGAACCGGCAACTGGACAAATTCCACATCGCAGAGCGCGCGGTCGATCAATTTCAATTCCAGGGGATGGACCATATCCTCGCTGTCGTGCAGCACGATGCCCTTGAAACGGAAGCCCAACCGCTGTTCGTCCGCACACATCGCGCGATAAACGCGATTAAGACAATCCGCCTTGGTCGTCGGGCCGAATTTATCGTGAATAACGATACGCAACCGCGGATCCGTTCCGGCCACGGCCGTGATCGCCGAAACGGTGGCCGGATCATTGGCATAACAACCGACATACAGCGTGTAGTCGGATTCGCGCCAATTATGCAGCATGTTGGCAACGGTTGTGCCGATCACGTCAGCCTCGCGCCAACAGGCGACAAAGATCGCTATGCGTCCATCCAGACGCCCATTCGAAATGGTGCGAGGCAAATGCGGCGTACCGTTCCCCGGACGAAGGCGAAGGCAAAACCAGATGACATCGATTGCCAACTCGTCCACCATGCCGATCACGAACCAGAAAAGCGCGAAAAGCAGCAATTCCCGTTCGATCAACAACAACCATTCGACCAAAGTCCAGCCACCCCATGCGGCATAGGACATCAAAGAGACAACCCCCGTTGGCACTATATGTAAATACTTAGTTAGATTCTCTAATCCACGCAATGTCATTTCTTAAGGCAGAACTTGCTTGAAGTTTATTTTCAGTCAAATTTGGAAATTTGTACAAAATATTTCCAGGCAGCAAGAAATTGCGGCGGGCATCCTGCTGGCCTTTGCGGCCATTTCCGCTATTTCCATAAGTAACTCGCCATTTTCAGAACATTGGCTGAGATTTTTGAATCAGCCACGGCTGGGTGATTTTTTTCCGCATATTCACTCCATCCGTGATCTGATTGCCGATGGACTGATGGTTATATTCTTTTTTACCGTAGGCCTTGAAGTTAAAAGGGAAATTTTAATCGGCAACCTGGCCCATGCCCAGGAACGCAGGCTGCCTGTGCTGGCCGCAACCGCAGGTATGGCCGTGCCTGCGGTTGTCTATTTGCTCATTTCCCAAGGCCATGCCGATCTGCAACGTGGCTGGGCGATTCCCTCGGCCACGGACATTGCCTTTGCCATGGGGGTTATCGCACTGCTGGGGCGCTGCGTTCCTCGCTCGCTGCGGCTGTTTCTGTTGACTGTTGCGGTTGTCGACGATCTGGGCGCGGTAATTGTGATTGCGCTGGCCTATACCGCGCATGTTGACCTGATGTGGCTCGGCATCAGTTTTGCGGTTCTGGCGGCGGGTTTTGCGCTCAATCGGCTGGGTTGCACTAAGGTGTGGCCCTATCTGATCATGGCCTGCGTCTTGTGGTGGTGCGTGCTGCACTCTGGCGTTCATGCAACCGTAGCGGGCGTTCTGGCCGCGCTGACCGTGCCCATTGCGCTTGATCAACGGCATGACAGCCCCCTGCTCCGCCTTGAACATGCCCTGACCCCGTGGAGCGGCTTTTTCATTGTGCCGCTGTTTGGCCTCGTCAATGCGGGCGTCAGGATAGACGCGGGATTGCTGGGGGCGGACCTGACATTGCCTTTGGCCATTGGCGCCGGTTTGGTATTGGGCAAACCGATTGGTGTCTTTGGGGCAATCTGGCTTGCCGAAAGCTTGGGGATCGCGCGCAGGCCCGATGGCGTCAGCTGGCTTCAGGCTCTGGGCGCGGGGCATCTTGCCGGCATTGGCTTTACCATGAGCATGTTTATCAGCTCGCTGGCTTTTGCCCCCGATCCCATGCGCGAAAATGCCATACGGATGGGCATTCTGGCCGGATCGATTGTTTCAGGATTGATCGGCGGCGCTCTATTGAAACTGGGGCGACAGGATTGACCCCTGCCGCCCTCGAATCCTTTACCATGTGCCAGTATTGCCCATGCTGGCCCAAGGCTCTTGAGGCGGCAGCTTTCCGTTCTGAAGCAATTCGATGCTGATGCCGTCCGGCGTTTTGACAAAGGCCATGTGACCATCGCGCGGCGGGCGATTGATAATCACGCCGGCATCGGCCAACGTCTGGCACGTGGCGTAAATATCCTCGACCTGAAACGCCAAATGGCCAAAATTGCGCCCGCCGGTATAGGTTTCCGCGCTGCCATCCTCGGCGGGCCAGTTATAGGTCAGCTCAACCTCGTAATCCTGTCCGGGACAGGCCAGATAGATAAGGGTGAAGCGCCCCTGCTCGCTGGAAAAGCGGCGGGTTTCCTGCAACCCCAGCAAATTGAAGATCGCAATGGTTGCATCCGGATCGGTCACACGGATCATCGTGTGCAAAAATTTGGTCACGGCTCAAAACTCCAATAATCGCCAATCACATGCTGATCCGACCATGCCGGTCGGATAACCCGTTGGGCAAGACGTAAATTCCGCCCCCGCCCAAGATGATGGATCGGCTGCCACGCCCTCTTGATAAACTTGACCCTTACCTGCGTCACCCTTAATGCCCTGAGTTTCACAAAATATGAGGCGAACAAGACTATGCTAGGTGCGTTGCGCAAGTTGTTCGGCGGCCCCGCCTCGACCAACACGTCGCGTATTCCAGATGGTCAGCGCGTCTTTGCCGTCGGCGACATTCACGGTCGGCTCGACCTGTTCGAAGCGCTGATGAGCGCCATCGAAGCCGAAGACGAAAAACGCGGCCCCGCCGATACAACGATCATTCTGTTGGGCGATCTGATCGATCGTGGCCCGGCCAGCCTTGGGGTCCTTTCCTTGGCGCGGCAATGGCAAAGCGAACGCCGCGCGGCGAACAAGGCCATGCACATCCTGATGGGCAACCATGAAGAGATGCTGCTGGATTCGCTCGAACGGCTTGAGGTTCTTCGCCATTTTGTCCAGCATGGCGGACGCGAAACCATTCTCAGCTTTGGCGTGGACGAGAAGGCCTATGCCGAAGCCTCGTGGGAAGAACTGCATGCGCTGCTCAATCAGGTCGTATCGGATGAATGGGTCAACTTTATCAAAAGCTTTGAAAAGAGCATCCTGATCGGCGACTATGCCTTTGTTCACGCGGGCATTCGTCCCGGCATCCCGCTGGACGAGCAATCCGTTTCCGACCTGCGCTGGATCCGCGAACCATTTCTGTCGAGCGAGCAGTCTCATGGCTGCACGGTGGTTCATGGCCACACGATTATCCCGGCGCCGGAATTTCGTCGAAACCGGATCGGGATCGACACGGGCGCCTATCAATCGGGCCAATTGACCGCGATCCTGCTGGAGGGAGCCGAGCGAGCCTTGATTTCCACCACAGTCGAGGACGGCAAAATCGGCATTTCTTATTCAGGTTGATGTGTTCCGCGCACAAAAAGGGGCGTCAGGCTTGCTTGGGCAGACGCCTCTGACCAAACGTTCAACGCCATGATGATGGAGAGGCCGCCATGGGATTTGCTCTGCGCAAGGTTCAACGCCTGCGGATTTATTGCCCGGTTGCCGCGTCCACTTTGTCGCGCCTGATGGCCGGGGAATCGGTCGAGGATGATCCGGCGTTGGGTGGGATGCTGGCCATTGTGCGGGGTGACAATCCGCTTGGCGATTTCGGCCTCTATCGCGGCGTGGTCGAATTGCATCCTGGTTGGGAAAATTTCGAACCGACCGCCGGCGCAACGCCGACATTGGGCGCGGCTGGCGCGCGCAGTCTCTCGCCCACTGTTATCCTGACGATCCATATTCCCGATGATGCGCCGCAGCAGGCAGTCGATCAAACGCTGGAGGCCATCATCGCCGCGCACCCGTGGGAAGTGCCCGTGATCGAACTGGATGAAACCCGCCTGTTGATTCGGGCCTGATTTCTACTGAAGCGTGGCGGCGCCATCGTCACCATCGCGGCGACCGTAAAATTGCATCAATTGCACCAGCAATTCACAGCGCATCGCCAGATCGGGGCTTTCCAGCAGCGCCTGCTTTGACGCGGCATCAAAAGGCGCGATCTGGGCCACACCATTGATCAGCGATTGATCGTCCAATCGCGTCACCTGCTCCCAATCGACCGCATAGCCTTGCGCATCGGCAAAGTGGCGCGCCTCACGTTCGAACATGGCGCGCTCGACCGCGCTGATCGATTGATGTTCGGGGTCGGGCAACAATTCGGCCTCGACCTGACGGAAAGGCGTCACAACCGTCATTTCGCGCAGGATGCGAAAACGCGCCTCGCCCACCAGCACAATGTTGAACCGCCCATCGGGCAGCGCCTCGACCTCCTGAATATGTCCCAGCGTCCCCACATCATAGAGCGGGGCGCCCTCCTCCGGCCTTTGCGGTTGGATCATGCCGATTCGCCGATCCCGAGCCAGCGCATCGGACACCATGGCCCGATAGCGCGGCTCAAAGATATGCAGCGGCAGGCTGAGCCCCGGATAGAGCATCGCCCCCGAAAGAGGAAAGATCGAGACCCGCATCAATCAACCGAACAGGATGGTGGAGAGCTTGCGACGCTGGGCCGAAACCCAGGGATCCTCAAGACCGATGGCCTCAAAAATCTGAAGCAATTTGGTGCGCGATGCGCCCTCGTTCCACGTCCGGTCCGCCGCGATCAGACGCAGCAGTGTGGCCGCCGCCGCATCGCGATCACCGGCGGCAAAGGCCGCGCTGGCATAATCAAAGCCTGCCTGATGGTCATCGGGCGCAGCTTCAGCCGCCGCCTTCAAACCGGCCAGTTCGCCATCCTCAGGCGCATCCTTGGCCAGTTCGAGCGCCGCCTTGGCCCGCTCCACCGCCGGATCGCCCGCGATGGCCGGATCGAGCGAGGCCAGAACGCCCTCGGCTTCCTCCACCTGTCCGCCCAGCACCAGCGCGCGAATCAACCCGCCATGGGCCGCTGCGCTGTCAGGCGCGATTTCAACGATCTGCGCAAAAATATTGACGGCACGTTCGCCATCGCCTGCTTCCAGCGCTTCCTCACCCATGGCCAGCAGCGGTTCAAGATCAGGCTTGGGGTCGCCCGCAGGCTGGATCGGCAATTGCTTGAGCAACTGATCCAGCATCGCCTTCAACTGCGATTCGCCGCGCGCATTGGTCAGGTCGGCAATCGGCTGCCCCTGAAAAATCGCATAGACGGTCGGGATCGAGCGGACCTGAAACTGGCCGGCGATAAAGCCTTCCTCGTCCACATTAACCTTGGCCAGAACGACGCCCTTGTCGGCATATTCGGCCGCGACCTTTTCCAGCACCGGGGTCAGCGCCTTGCAAGGCCCGCACCATTCGGCCCAGAAATCGAGAATCACCAATTGCGTCATCGAAGGCTCGACCACCGCCTTGCGGAAGCGATCAACGGCTTTCTGTTCTTCGATGCTCAGGCCAAGACTTGCCACCGGGGTACTCCATATTCGTGATGCGCCCGACCGGACGCCTTGGCCCCTATGTGGACCTTTCGCGTCATTTGTGAAGGGATAAAGCGCTTTTCTCACCATAGCAGAGGTGATGGCGGGCCGACTAATTTTCAATTTTCCGCCATGAAAATGAAAAGATGCAAAGATTGTGCTTGGCAAGGTGAAAGAGCGTCGTTAAAGGGCCGCCTCACCCCGCAACGGAGCGCCCCGCTCCATTGCCGAAACGCCAGAGCGGGCGTAGCTCAGGGGTAGAGCACAACCTTGCCAAGGTTGGGGTCGAGGGTTCGAATCCCTTCGCCCGCTCCAAGTTTCACCCGGTCATGCGTCCGCATGGCCAAGCCCGAGCGGGCGTAGCTCAGGGGTAGAGCACAACCTTGCCAAGGTTGGGGTCGAGGGTTCGAATCCCTTCGCCCGCTCCAGTTTTTTAAGGTGCTGCCATTTGGCGCACCCGCCCGAGCGGGCGTAGCTCAGGGGTAGAGCACAACCTTGCCAAGGTTGGGGTCGAGGGTTCGAATCCCTTCGCCCGCTCCAATTTTCACGACAACGATGCGATTGCAGGCCTAGTCACGGCCTGCGCCGAGGCGAACCCTCTGAAATCTTTGATGCGCTGCGCCGCAAGCGGCTCCGCTGAATGGTTCGAATCCCTTCGCCCGCTCCCGCCTTTACGACAACAATGCGATTGCAGGCCTAGTCACGGCCTGCGCCGAGGCGAACCCTCTGAAATCTTTGATGCGCTGCGCCGCAAGCGGCTCCGCTGAATGGTTCGAA